>JAPUIM010000156.1 GCA_027297025.1 Bacteroidota bacterium
CAGTGGGAAGTGATTAGACAAGCGAAGCCTATAGAGGTTTTTTTGAATGATCCTAACTTTCCCGATTCACTAAAAAATAAGCTTTATCTAATCCAGGAAGTAAGAGATTATGCCATCGATTCCTTGGGCATAAATGATTCCAAAAATTATACCACATTATTTGATCAAAAAAATCGGGAGATACTGTGGGTTATAACTGCTTGTCAGCCCTTTGAGCTAAAGGACAAAAAATGGACTTTTCCGCTTCTTGGATCCTTTTCCTATAAAGGGTTTTTCAATTATCAAAGGGCATTAAATGAAAAAAAGGAATTGGAACATGCTGGGTTTGACACGGGGATTAGATCGGTGAGTGCCTGGTCCACACTGGGTTGGTTAAGTGATCCCATCATGTCCAACATGCTTTATCGAAGTGAAGGAGAGCTAGCCAATTTGATCATTCACGAACTCACCCATGCTACCCTATACGTTAAAGACAGTGTGGAATTCAATGAAAATCTAGCTTCATTTATAGGGGATCACGGGGCCAGGAGATTTTTGGCTTTTGGATTCGGACCAGAATCAAAAGAGTATAACAACTATGTAATGGCAAAAGAAGACAGGGAAGCTTTCTCTAAGCATTTTCTGAGGGCAACTAATAAATTAGATAGTTTATATGGAACCTTTACCCTCGATTCAGATTTGGAATGGAAAAAAAGCAAGAAACTTGAGATGATCAAGTCCATTATGGTCCATCTTGATACAGTAAAGTTTCACTTCCCAGGAAATTATGGTAAAGTTTTTGATGAAAGATTACCAAACAACACCTACTTTATGTCCTTCCTCCGTTATAGAGGATATTTGGAAGAATTGGAGCAACAATTAAAGACTAATTTTGGAGGAGATTTAGACCGGTTCCTTAGTCACCTTAAAGAAAAATATCCTTCTCTTTAAGTTTTATTAAAATTATATTTGAATATAACCAGGCAGCATGAAACACTTATTAAGGTTAGGCATATTGACCTTGATAATTTCCGGATTTCTTACCGGCGATAATGTCTATAGAAATTTGAGAAACGAAAGTTTCTCTACCGGAGAATTCTTAGAGTACAGGGTCCATTTAGGATTTATAAATGCCGGTTTTGCTACCCTGCATGTTAGTGAGGATATATTTACCATTAACCATAGGCCCTGCTTCAAAGCGGACATTATTGGGGAATCTGCTGGGATTCTGGACGTATTTTACAATGTAAGGAATAATTGGGGAACTTATATTGACACCGCTTCCATTGTGCCTCATCGGGCTTACCGTTACATAGCTGAAAATCGCTACAGGAAAAATGAAATAGTCAATTTTGAGCACTCAACCGATACCGCTATTGTTTCTAAATTGGATAAAAAAACCAGGGAATTGAAAAGGAAAGTTTATTATCCGATTCCTCATAATGTCCAAGATATAGTGAGTGGTTATTATTTTTTAAGGACCATAGATTATGACCAAATGACAGTTGGTGATACCCTAACTGTGGCAGCTTTTTTTGACGAAGAGGTGTACCACTTAAATATTATATATTTAGGAAAAGATGAGGTAAAGACTAAATTTGGCCATATTAATGCTTATGTACTTTCACCGATTATGCCTGAGAATAAGTTGTTTCGAGGGACTCATCCAATAAAAGTATGGTTATCTAATGATAAAAATAAAGTTCCCTTAAAAATAAAGGCTGCAATGTTTGTGGGGTCGATAGAAGTGGACCTGAAGAGTTACAAGAATTTGAGAAACCCCCTAAACTTTGTTGATTAAAAACCGGGGAAAGCCCATCATGAAGATAAGTCGCCTTAAATGGATCTCTCTATTAGGTTTATTGCTGCCGGTTTCATTTTGTTGCCAAGCCATAGTGATAAAGGGAAAATTCCATCAGAGTGCCAACTATTCCCTGGTATATATATATGAAGCTTTGGGAAGTCATTATTTTCCAATTCATTCAGTCCAACTGATTGAGGGTAAATTTCAGTTTGAAATCCCTCAACAATTACCTAGGGGATTTTACAAAATTGGTGTCACCCGGGAAAAGGCGGTGAAATTGATTTTAGGTAATGAAGATCTGGAATTAGAGGCGGACTTGGAAAACCTGGAAAATCAATCCGTAATAAAAGGTTCTAAGGAGAACAATGTATTACACCAGTTTGAAACCTATAATAGTGAAATTAGACAACTGAAAATTCAGTGGGATTCCAAAGTCAAGGAAATGTACGGTAAGGTCTCTATAGATCGATATCGACAAGCAATTGCCAATCTCAAGAATAGATTCGATTCCTTGGATGATATAAGAAATCAATATTATAAAGGAATTACAACCAAGCACCACGACCTATTGGTAGGTAAAGTAGCTGGTTTTTTAGCATATGAACATCCTTCTGATAAGTTTCCCTACTGGAAAGCTGAAGATTTTAATGATCCGGAACTGTTGAGGGGGGACATGATTCAGGAAAAAACCGTTATATATTTTCAAAGGATATTGCCCAGGAGTCTTAGTTACTGGAGTAGTGGGATCAACAAAACCTTAAGATTAACCCCGGCGGAATCCCCAGCCAGAGAATTGGTGTATCAGGCGATCATTGAATTTTACAAGACTTCTGCTCCTGATAATGTATTGAAAATTGCTCAAAGATATAAAGCTGAGTATCCCGACTCTCCCATCATGGCGGCTACCTTGGCTACCCTGCCCAAGGGTCCCCCTGAAATCGGTGAATTGGCTCCGGACATTGTTTTAGAAGATCAGAATGGAAATACCAGGACATTATCTTCATTGCGCGGGCAGATAGTGTTGATTGATTTTTGGGCTTCATGGTGCAAGCCGTGTAGAATGGAGAACCCAAATATTGTAAAAACCTACAAAAAGTATTCGGTGCGGGGTTTTACGGTTTATGGGGTTTCTTTGGATCTTGAAAAAGAAAAATGGTTAAAGGCCATTAGGAAAGATGGTCTGATTTGGCATCACGTTTCGGATTTGAAGGGTTGGAAGAGTGAGGGAGCGGCTATTTATGGGGTTAAAGCCATACCCGCTTCTTTCCTCATCAATAAGGAAGGTATAGTTATAGCTGAAAACCTAAGAGGGGAGAAACTAAGTAAAAAATTGGAAGCCGTTTTGACAAATTGAATGCACTTGAAGGTAGGGCCAGAAAACAAAATTTAAGGGATATCCACATACTATAATCGAGTGAAAGTTACCGGATTGAACTAAAAAATTAGAAATCGTCCGCAATTTCCTGCACCTTCTTATCCTTATCCTCTTTCATTTTCTTTCTCATGTCAAACGAGTTATAGAACAATTCTATCTCCTGTTTGGAATACGACCTGAAAAACAGGATCAATTTATCTGTTTTCCATTCATAAGAGGAATTTCCTAGTATTTGAGCCGGTTTTCCAAAAGCTTTTCTCAATGCTTTCAAAAGATTTGGGTCTTTAACCGTCTTAACACTTATAGAGTAGATCTGCGACCGATATACATTTACATCTAGTCCTGTGATCTTTATTCCTCCGATATCTTGGTAATATCCTGATTTTGTGGTGTACCTTTTCCCTTCTGGTACGCTTTCATCCTCCGCAGGACCTACCAAAACAACTCCCTCATATTGTTCTACATTGGAGCCTAGTTTTAAGTCTTTGAACCCATTTCTTCTATCCAGTTCCCAAAGATCCTGCCCGAAAAGGTTGATCTGGATCATTAACAAACCCAAGGTGATACAAGTATTTCGTTTCATGGTTTAAATCAATCAACAAAAGTTATACCCTATTTAAATTTCCTCCAAATTTTTTAACGATTCTGGATCAGCTGGAAACAAACTAATGGCCTGACCCCCTCCTTCAGCCAGTTTTATCAGCCAATTCGTTCTAAAAGTAACAATGTATCTTGAGATAGTTAGTTTGTTGGGATTTCTTTTCCAATGTGCTTTTGGCCCATCGGCATAAATGGTGGCGACATATTTAGTACCTGGTGGTAAGAAAGA
>JAPUIM010000157.1 GCA_027297025.1 Bacteroidota bacterium
GAAATAATCGGAAAAATGTTCTGGTTTTGTAATCATGCAGCAATGATACAAAAATTTTATTCAGCTTTCATTCAGAAATGATGAAGATGAATGATAAAAGGACTAAAGAGAAGTGGATATCAGGATGAGTATAAAAAGGCATTTAAAGCCACCAAAGAAAAAATATCATTCACAAACTGACCCACCTGATCCAGGAAAAATGAGTTCCACCGGATCAAATGATAAATAAATAATCAATGGAATCTCTATATCCATAGTTAAGTTAAATAATTTCCCTTTCTACCTCAAGTCCACTAAAATAAATGAATTTCAATCCTATAATTGTAAGGATATTGTGCATATTTATATATGGGATTACAGCTATTGGAGGTCCTTAAATCAAAAAATTACCCACACCAATGAGAATTAAAGTCGAAAGAAAACCCAACCGCTTTTATCCCGATAGCACTAGAACCATACTCCGCTTTTTTAATTATGGAGATAAAAGGGCCAAGGATTTAATCAAGAGAGTCATAGATCTGGATCCCGGGCAAATTTCAGGTTTCTTAAATATTGTGTTGACTAAGTTCGCTATTCGACACCGAAATTTGACCAAAATTCTGACCAACCACTTTAATAATGTCAAACACTTATTGCCTAAAGGCAATGAAGCGAAAAAACTATCCAACCATGAAAAGCTTCTAATCGGCGCTTATTTCACCCTGGAATACTCCATGGAGTCGGCGGCATTTTTTAACCCATCCATTGTGGAAGCCCCTGATCAGTTTGGTTTGCTTCAAGGACAAACCCGGGTGATCTTAAGTTTCAGGGCCATTGGGGAAGGGCATATTTCCTCTATAGTTTTTAGAATGGGGGTTGTTGACAGTGAAGGAAATTTTGAGTTTATGCCCTCCGGAGACCGGATCGAAGAAGCAGCCATGATCAAACATCACACTTATAATAAGAAGAACTTCAATAAGAAGTTAAAGGAAATGCACGTTTCCAAGGAATTAACTTCTCAGGTGTTGAAAGATCTGGGCCCGGAATTTATGTATCCTGATTTAAAGCGGGCAGTAGATCATACCATTGAGAATAATACCCTCTCCATGGAAGAACAGGTGGATTTAAGGGAAATTATGTGGTTGGCGGATTCTCACTATGAAATCCATTTCTCATTGGACACGGATATTTCGGAAAGAGTGATCTTTCCGGTTTCGGATGCGGAACGAAATGGAATTGAAGATGCCCGGTTTGTAAAGTTTACCGATAACGGGAAAACTACCTATTATGCCACCTATACTGCTTATGATGGTCATGAGATCCTGCCTAAATTATTGGTGACCCAAGATTTTTATAGCTTCAAGGTAAGGCCTATGCACGGTGCAGGAGCTCAAAATAAAAACCTGGCCCTTTTCCCACGCAAGATTAACGGTCAATATGCCATGCTGAGCCGTATCGATGGTATCAACAATTATATCGCCTTCTCCGACAACCTCACCATTTGGGAAAATCTAGTGATGATGCAAACCCCAAAATATCCCTGGGAGTTTGTGCAGATTGGCAACTGCGGCTCACCTCTGGAAACCGAGAAAGGATGGCTGATCATTACCCATGGGGTAGGGCCTTTAAGGACCTATTGTCTGGGGGCCTCGCTATTTGATTTAAATGATCCAACCCGAGAACTGGGTAGACTAGAGGAGCCCCTTTTGGTACCCAGAGCGGATGAGATGGAAGGGTATGTGCCCAATGTGGTGTACTCTTGTGGCGCCATGATCTGCCGTGATCTGGTAATTATACCCTATGGTATGTCTGACTATGGATCGAGTATAGTTACTGTTCCATTGAATGAGTTATTGAGTAAGATCATGAATGCCTAGTTAAGGATCATATGGTATAATTTGATATAATCATCAACCATTTTGTCTTGACTAAATTGAGAAATTGCCCATTCTCGGCAATCCTTACGTTTTAAATCATTTAACTGCTTAAACCTGTCCATCGCTTGGTCTACATTTTTTACCAAGTAACCTGTTTTGTTTTCCAGTATTAATTCGGGCATGGAACCTTTATTAAATGCAACTACCGGTGTACCACACAACATGGATTCCACTACGCTCAACCCAAAGGGCTCTTCAAAATTGATGGGATGCAATAGGGCATAAGCCCCACCCAATACCTCATCCCTCTTTTTGGGGCCAGAATTTCCGATATATTGAATCCTGTCATCCTCCAGGTAGGGGGCTACCTTTTCCTGAAAGTATTCTTCATCCTGAATTAAGCCGGAAATGATCAATTTCATTCCTGTCTTTTTAGCAATTTGAATTGCTTCATAAACACCCTTGTCATGATGGATCCTGCCAAAAAACAACAGGTAATCCCCAGTATTGGGATTGAATGTAAAATCTTCCACTTTGAGGCCGTTATATACGGTAGCCATATATTTTAACTGGGGGCTGCGGTCGGCATTGCTGATGGAAACGTAATAATTGGTGTCATTGTATTTTTTGTATACCGGAATTATAGAAGGCGACGAAAACCCATGGATAGTGGTGAGCATCGGAGTATTGATCAACCGGGAATAGGTGAGGGGCAGGAAATCAAAGTGATTGTGAATGATATCAAATTGGCCAGCCATTTCCATCAAATGACTAATGTGCAAACATTCGTATACTTTGGGGTTGGAATCCGGATCTTCTTCATAAGACCGGTCACAGACGAATTGCAGTGTACCTTGAGTGAGGGAATCACCGGTGGCAAATAAAGTCACCTCCAAACCTCGCTTAACTAGCCCTTCGGTGATATTGGAAGCCACCTGTTCCCAAGGTCCGTATTTACGGGGTGGAGAACGCCACGCCACCGGAGATAAGACCGCAACTCTCATTATGGCTTTTCCTGCTCACCCATTTAAACTGGGGTCTGGGGAGTTTTTATGTTCTCTACCTTTGTTTTAGTCTGAGTTGAATATTTGGATGAATCTTCCACTAGAATTTTTTTCTTCCGTTTTCCGAATTCATGTTCAAGTTCAATAGCATTCAATACTGTCATATGTGATATTAAATAGGCCAATGTACTCTCAGCACCTTGGTTTCTATTTACTCCGTATGACTCCAGTCCATCACAACATCCCTTGGTCTCATGATCAAATAATGGCACCCTCAAATCATTTTCCCCATAAAACCAGGTAAAGGTCTGGAACATTTTTTTTATATAACCTTTCTTTTTAAGTACTTGGTAGGACTTGTAGTACAATAAAACCATAATCATTACATCGGTGGCTTGTTGTGCATATTGGGCCCTCTTTCCGTTTCTGGGATACCACCCATTAGACCCTACCGGAGCAAAATAACCATCCTTGAGGGTGACTCCTTCCAAAAATTTGGTGGACTCTTCTGCTACTTGCAAAAATTGTTGGTTTCCGGTTATTTCTGCTGTACTAAACAAAGCCAGTGGAATAATGCCATTATCATAGGTCAACTCATCTTCAAACCACTTCCAATCCTCGGAACTATGCATATAATATTGGTCTACTAAAGAAAGAGACAGTTTATCTAATAACTGGATCATTTTTTCATCGGATTGAAAACGATGAAGATAATGGCAAATTCCGTTGATGGTATTGGCTATACCTCTAATACTATTCAAGTTTTCAAAATTAGCACTTGCCTTTTTGAATATTTCCAGACCTAATTGGAAATAAGCGTCATTGGGCGAAAATCGGATCAAATAGCCTAAAGCCCAAATGGTACGGCCAAAGGCGTCTTCAGAACCTTCTTCATCCAGGAACCTTCTATCAAAACTCAAGAAATTCCTAAAGGTTCCTTTCACATTCTGCATATAGTGAATATAGCTAAAATACACCGGCATCAATTCCAACGCCTCCTCATTTTTAGTCCTGCGATAAGCCATCAACGCTGCAAACAAAGCCCTGGCATTATCATCCAGGCAATAACCCTCCTTTAAATTGGGTATTCCGTATTTAGCATGTTGCACGATTCCCGTATCATCGGTCAATCGCTTTAGATGGTTCAAGCTTAAGGTTGGTATCAAGGCGGGGTCTATGAAAGTAGTTTTTCCCTGAACCTGAGGACTGTATTTTTCTACTGCTTCATTGCATAATTTCAAATACTGTTTTCCGATCAAACTCCACTTAAGGTGTTTTCCATAATCCAATGCCCGGGCTTTTAATTTATTGAGTTTGGCTGGATGGTCAAGTAGGTCGTTGAGAATATCCGCTAATTGATCGGAATCCTTAAAGTCAAATAGCTCTCCGATTCCCTGGGACAATAATTCTTTAGCATGCCAATAGGGGGTGGAGACTACCGCAGCTCCCGCTCCTATAGCATAAGACAGCGTCCCACTGGTGATTTGGGCATGATTGATGTAGGGTGTCACATATATGTCAGCGGCGGAGAGGTATTGAAACAAGATTTCCTCAGAAACGAACTGTTTGATGAAATACACATGATTTTCCAGCTTTTTTTGTCGTACCAACAATCTCAACTTTTGTCTGTAAGATTCTCCCGTAGACAGTAATACACTGGGATGCGTATTGCCCAGTATCAGATAAATGACTTCAGGATGCTTTCCTACTACCTGGGGCAGGGCATTGATCACCGTCTCGATCCCCTTATTTCTGCCTAATAAACCAAAAGTGAATAGTACCTTTCTATTCTTGAGGTTAAATTTTTTCTTGAATTGAGGAGGAGGGGAGTTCTTATACTCCGGCACACCGTGTTCGATCAGGGAGATTTTTTCCTCGGGTATACGGTAAATATTCTTGAGGAACTCTATTCCCAGTTTGCTCATCACCACCATTTTTTGAGCGTTTTTTCCTATTTCCTGAATAATGGATTTTTCCAGGAAATTGGGGTGCTCCAAAATGGTATGGAAGGTGACTATCAGGGGTACTTGAAGCCGGTGAATAAAAGGAAGTATATATACCCCACTTTCTCCCCCAAATATTCCAAACTCATGCTCCAAGATACATAAACGGCTTTCGCCGAAATTGATAAAGTCGGCGGCCCGGGTGTAATCCCGTTGGTCTTCTTGCACTATGATGAATTTTACCTCAGGAGCGTAGTTATATTGGGTTAAATTATTGTTGATGGCAACCACATCCACCAAAGATTCCAAAGATCCTTTGTGATTTTTTGGAACAATAGATCTTGCCAAATTTCGGGTAAACGTACCGATGCCACATTGCCGGGGCGGATAGGTGCCAATAAGTGCGATTTTCATAGCTGAGAGAAGTTGTGGTTTAGGGCCAATTAAATAAATCCTTAAATATTTCCAATGACCTAGGTCAGTTAAAAAGATGAAATTAATAATTACTCCTGTAATTAAAATAATTCTTACAGACCTTGGATTAAGTTACTACTAATTTTGGTCTTATTATCTAATAGCCCTTTTTTAATGGTTTGACTATATTCACATCAGTTTCAATCATATCCACCATGCCCAAAACAGCACTTCCCGATCTACCCAGTTATAATTATTGGGAGTTAGCTAGCCATAAAAAAATACACGCAGTCAAATATATTGTCCGAACGGATGATGAAGCTCGAGGATTGAGTGTTCACCGGATCGATCATTATGCTATCCGCTGGGTTGTCAAAGGGCAGGGGCAAATCCTGATCAATAATATTCCTATGGAATTGAAGCCCAATTTAATCTTTATGGGCAACCCTTCCCAGACCACTCAATATTTAATCGCCGACGATCAGGAGGTAGAGGTATATATAATTGCCTTCACCCAGGAATTAATTGGTTTGATGAATCTGGAAAAGGAAGCCATTACCTTGATTTATGATCTTTCCAATCGAATGGAAATCTATCCCAATGATTATCAAAAGGAGGCCCTTAAAAGCCTATTTGAGTTAACAATATTGGAGTTCAATCAAGGCGAAGGCCCACTGCGGGAACGTATCCTGGCGTCTCTGGTAAAAGCCATACTCCAATACCTTTTTCGTCTAAAATCACATATTAAGATAGATAAGAAGAATCAAAATTATTTAATTATTTATACCAAGTTCCTGTTTTTGTTGGACCAGCATTTTCGTGAAAAACATATGGTTACTGATTATTCACAGGAGATGTTTACCACTGAAAAAAGATTGAACAGGGCTTGTAAGTCTCTCACAAATCTTTCCGCAGGCAAGGTTATCCAGAAACGATTGGACGTTGAAGCCAAACGATTACTTTATTTCAGAGATGATAGTGTGAAAGAAATTGGCTATCAATTGGGATTCAAAGACGCCGCTCATTTTAACAAGTTCTTTAAAAATTTGAATGGAGTTTCACCTGGTGTATTTCGTAAAATTTTATAACAAAAATAATCCTTGAGTTCATAATGATGAATTTGGAATTTATGAACTCTACAGAATCAACCGGATTACTCAGGCTCGGGTATCCTCTCAATGGAAATAATATTTCTATAGGTAGAAAAGATCTGGATCCTCCAACCGGTGACCCATACCTTATAGGTGCTGCCCTTATCCAATTGTCCGTACAGGTCGGAAGAGTTGAGTTTTAGGTAAAACCAATCGTCAATATTTTCAAAGACTTCCTCATCGGTATAAATCAAATATTTGCTTAAGGTTTTACCATCCTCCTCATAGTTAATCCGTTCCTTGTCTTTGATGGTTACTGTGAGGTTACCTCGATAAGCACGTGGAAAGTAGATGATCAACAGTACCAGAACAATTATCCCAAAAAGAATCAGATAGGCTTTATGTTTAAAACTCAGTTTCATTACATATTTAGCTTAAAGTTTCAATTAAATAAATGGCATTAATTAAAACAAGTTTGCCCGTTTAAGTTACCCACAAGTAATGATCAGAACCATTCCGGGGATGAGGATATTGGCCCAATATCAGCAAATTCAGTAATGTCAGCACCATTCATGGTTATTATTTTTTAAATTTAGATTGAAGTTATCCTACCAAAATCCCTATGAATCAAAAAACCAAAATCCAGCTTTCGAAATTAACCACCATTCTGGTTGCCTGGTTAATAATTGCCTTATTGATAGGCATTTACGACCATTTTGCTTTTGCGTCGGATTATTCCCTGGGGTATTCAGAAAAATACTCTTTTCTGCAAAGTATGGGCTTTCATATTGGGGCAGCGTTGATTGCCAGTGTCTTTGGCGGCACATTTTTGGTGTTTTATGTAGATGAAAAGTACAGGGACAAATCTTATGGATTTACAATCGCTGCGGTTTGCATCGGATTCATCGTAGTGTTTATATTCATTACCTTGGTTATGGGATTGGTTTTTGTGCCTTTGGTATATACCGGCAAACCATTGACCAATCCATCTACTGTTAGCGCCTATATTGAATACTTACTTAATCCGGCCCATGCCAAAAACATCCTGGTGTGGTCTATCATAGTGGGATTCACCCAATTATTCTTGCAGATCAACAATAAGTTCGGACATGGTGTACTGCTAAATTTTATCAAAGGAAGATATAGAAATCCCCGAAGGGAAAATAGAATATTTATGTTTCTGGATCTCAAATCTTCTACCTCCATAGCTGAGGCATTGGGAAACGAGAAATACCACCAACTGCTAAAGGATTTTTTTTCTGACATCACCAACCCTATCATTTACAACAAGGGAGAAATTTATCAATATGTGGGTGATGAAGTGGTGATCTCCTGGACCCTGGAGAATGGAATTGAAAACAGTCACTGTGTGAAATGCTATTTTGACGCCAGGGAAAGGATCCAGGCACTGAAGGATAAGTATCAGGAAAAGTATGGTTTGGTGCCGGAGTTCAAGGCGGGTTTGCACTATGGTGAAGTAATTGCGGGGGAGATTGGAATAATCAAGAGGGACATTACCTATTCAGGGGATATTTTAAATACTACCTCCCGTATCCAGAGTAAATGCAATGAACTAAACACAGAATTCTTGGCATCCACCGCTCTGGTAAAATTGCTTCAATCTCAAAACACTTTTAATTTTAAATCTCTGGGACCCATTGAATTAGAAGGCAAGATTAAAAGTGTCGAATTAAGCATGTTGATTTAACCCATTACTATTTCAAATACTAACGGTGCTGTTGGTAATTGTGGGCCTTTATCGATTTTCTTAAAGCCGCAAAGTCGGTATCTGATAAGGCAGGTGTATTTACATATTGCATCAGTTCCTCTAATTGAGAGAAGTTCCTTTGACCAACTACTGCCGAAGCCACCACCGGATGAGCTAGCACAAACTGAAGGGCCAAGTGAGAGATAAATCCACCATCGGTTAACATAGAATGTAAGAGTTTGGCTGCCTTATCTACCTGTTTTTGAGAATGATCTAAATAGTCAGTT
>JAPUIM010000158.1 GCA_027297025.1 Bacteroidota bacterium
TCAATATCAAAGCTCACTTCGATCTGAGGTAAGCCTCTGGGTGAAGGAGGAATGCCATCCAAATGGAACCTTCCTATGGTCTTGTTGTCTTTGGCAATTGGCCGCTCTCCTTGGAGCACATGTATCTCGACTGAGGGTTGATTATCGGATGCAGTAGAAAACGTCTCTGATTTCTTGGTTGGAATTGTGGTATTTGATTCAATTAATTTTGTAAAAACACCACCTAAAGTTTCAATACCCAACGACAAAGGTATGACGTCCAACAGTAATACATCTTTTACTTCTCCAGTTAATACTCCACCTTGAATAGCTGCACCGACAGCTACTACTTCATCAGGATTTACTCCTTTGGATGGCTTCTTGCCAAAGTACTTTTCAACCTCTTCCTGTATTTTAGGGATCCTGGTGGAACCACCAACCAAAATCACTTCATCAATGTCTGATGGGGTGAGTCGGGCATCCTTCAGCGCTTTTTTTACAGGATCCATACTTCTTTTGATCAAATTATCTGCCAACTTTTCGAACTGGGCACGAGTTAATTTTTTGACCAGGTGTTTAGGCATTCCGTCCACCGGCATGATGTAAGGGAGATTAATTTCAGTGCTGCTCGAACTGGACAGCTCAATCTTCGCTTTCTCTGCCCCTTCTTTTAACCTTTGCAGTGCCATGGGGTCTTTCCTAAGGTCGATATTTTCATCTTTTAGAAATGCTTCCGCTAACCAATCAATAATTACCTTATCAAAATCATCCCCTCCCAAGTGTACATCTCCATTAGTAGATTTCACTTCAAATACCCCGTCGCCAAGTTCGAGGACTGAGATGTCAAAAGTACCGCCACCGAGATCAAATACGGCGATCTTCATATCCTTGTTTTTCTTATCCAACCCATAAGCCAGTGCAGCAGCGGTGGGCTCGTTAATGATCCTCTTTACCTCGAAACCTGCGATCTTGCCAGCTTCCTTGGTTGCCTGTCTTTCTGAATCATTGAAGTAAGCTGGTACTGTGATCACTGCTTCAACAACCTCACCTCCCAGATAGTCTTCAGCGGTGGATTTCATTTTTTGAAGGACCATCGCTGACAACTCCTGGGCGGTATAATTTCTATCGCCAATTTTAACCCTCACCGTATCGTTATTTCCTTTTTGCAGTTTATAGGATACAATTTTCCTCTCTTCACTTACTTCCGTATACTTTTTACCCATGAACCTCTTAATAGAGCTGACGGTATTTTGGGGATTTGTAATCGCCTGCCTCTTGGCTGGATCTCCTACTTTTCTTTCACCCTTGCCATCATCCAAAAATGCAACAATTGAAGGGGTAGTCCTTCTGCCTTCGCTGTTGGGTATTACAACCGGCTCATTCCCTTCCATCACAGCCACGCAGGAGTTGGTAGTCCCTAAGTCAATACCAATTATATTACCCATGATATATATTTAATTACTTTATGTAAATTATTCGCAATTGTTGATCGTGTTAAGAGTACTACAAGCGTTATGCCAATAAATCAATGAGGTTTTTTATGTGACAGATTGTCATAAAAAGAGGTACAACCGCCAATATTTACCAAGTCATAGATTTTTTGGTACTTTTTGGCATTGGTAGGTCATGGGAATAGGTAAAAAAGTGGAGATACAGTATTTATTTGAAGATAATCATCTCTTGATTGTGAATAAACCAGCAGGATTGTTGGTTCAGGGTGATCAAACCGGTGACGAAACCTTAGTGGAAATGTGCAAACATTACCTCAAACATAAATACCATAAACCAGGAAATGTATTTTTGGGCCTGATTCATAGATTGGATCGTCCCGTAAGTGGGGTAATAGCCCTGGCCAGGACTTCAAAATCACTGGAGAGAATGAACCAAATGATTCGGGAACGAAAAGTGAATAAAACCTATTGGGCTTTGGTACATCACAGACCTCCCAACGAGAACGATAGGTTGGTCCATTGGCTTACCAAGGACAAAAAAAAGAATATGGCTGGAGCATCTATAAAACCTAGTGTTAAGGGCCAGAAATCTGAATTGAAATACCGGTTGATAGCCAGAGTAACTGACACCTATTTATTGGAGGTGGAACCACTAACCGGCAGGCCTCATCAAATACGAGTACAATTAGCCAAAATAGGATGTCCCATTGTGGGTGATATTAAGTATGGATTTCCCAAACCCAACCAAGACGGAAACATTAATCTTCATGCCAGGACATTGCAGTTTATTCATCCGGTGAGTAAGGAACTGATGAATATTAAAGCCAGGATTCCCGAAAGCGACTCTTGGCGGAAGTATTTGGATATTGAAAATACTGAAGAACTTTCTTGATGTTAACTATCAGACTCGAATAATCTTGTTTGAGGCTAACTGTTCCCTTGGCTGTTTGTACCGCAGCATTCTTATTTGGCACTAGCCTACTACTTGATCTTTATCTCCAACCAATAATTTCTTTCCTCAGCGCTTTTGTCTTTCTCCCATTGATCGCCCATACCCACAGCCGATAAACGATTTTCAGGAGCACCTTTATTGGTGAGATAGTCTACTACAGCCTGGGCTTGTAGCTGGGTTCGGTCATTATGGTAAGTGATCTTTATCTTATAATATAGATCTTTCTCATCCCCTTGTTTCAGCAAGTAGTAGCCCTGGTTAAGAATTGAATCCAACTCGCTTATCTCCATATTTCGGGAATCAATATCAAGGTTTTCTAAATTATCATCTAAGGTTAAAGAATCTTTAATTGAGTCCATATCCTCCACGGCCAATTCAGGTAGTGGAGGTTTTTCAATTTCGTATAATAGGGTATCTAAGATGGTTTCGGTTAGATCGGGGGAACTAGGTATGGAATCGTAAAAAACGGAATCCACAAAGGCCAAAACTTCGATTTTCAGTGAAGGATTTTTTTGCATTAGCCTGGTTAATCTTCTTAATTCCAGTGTTGACTCATCTTTCAAAACATCGCTATAGTTATTAAACCTAATGCAACTCAGATCTTGGCCGGTTCCCGTAGATAGGGGCTCCA
>JAPUIM010000159.1 GCA_027297025.1 Bacteroidota bacterium
GACTCCGAATCATATCAAAACAAAAAGGGACAATACGTACATTATGTAGCCATGCAGATGTCTACTGCAGATGTGGAAGAAAACATGGTCAATGGCATCTCCAATGATTCCAAACTAAAACAAGATTTTGAATTGAAAAAATTCAGGGAAATCTATCAGCAGGAGTTAGACAAGTTTTCCGATGGAAATCGGTAATCGTCAGCAATGGCTAAGCTAATTTTTGTCTCCCTGTGTTTTCTAGTAATTTTTATTCCCCCATCACAGGCTCAGAAAAATAAGAAAAGACCGGATTGGGTATTTATCACGCCTAATGACGGTCTTTTTTATTATGGGATGGGCATTGTAGATACCGAGGACTTGCCTTCTCAATATCGAAAAATAGCCAGGGAAACGGCCATTCAAGAAATAGCGGAAAAGATAATTGTAAGCATTCAAAGCGAATCAACCCTGCAACTAACCTCTGACACAGAAAATTCCAATTACCTTCTTAAGGATGAGATCCAGACCCGTACCATTAATTATTTCGAAGATCTGGAAATGGTAGATGATTGGTTGGATAATTCTTCGCATCAATATTATGCTTTATACCGGTTGGACAAGCTCTCCTATAAATCCAACCGGAGGGATTACATAAAAACTGTCCTGGATTTTGCTAATCAACATATTTCCAATGCAGGGGAAAATTTTGGGATAGGCAATTACCAGGGAGCTTTCGGCTATCTGAATCAAGCTTTGGAAACCATAGCCGAAGACCAACAAAGGCTGGTGGAAATGGAATTTTCTAATCAACTGAAACAGCTAGAATTTCAAGTAAAATCCTTGCTATTGGATAATCTACAAAATGTAGATATCAAAGTGGAGCAAGACAATTTTCTGTTTAACCCACTAAAAAAGGACCCATTAATCATTGATGTAGTGGTTATCGACCAAGTTCCCGGTGATAATACCAACAGTTTTCCACTGGAATTTCAAAGCTTAAAAGGAGACGTATTCGACTATAAAGTGATCGATTCGGAAGGGGAAATCCAAATGAAAGTTTTTGGGGTATTACCCGAAAATGGTAGAAGCATTGTGTTTATAAGGCCTGCAATACCCCCACGTCTGCTCCAACTCTTTGCCGATGAAAGTTATCAATTCAGTTATCCCAAGTCTCAGGAGATCACCATTAATTTTAAATCACTGCCTGTTCAAATTACTGCCAAAGAAACAGTTTATGGAGAGAATGCAGATCCGTTGTTTTTTAGGATCTTTTTTGAAGATTTCCTGGCTAAAGCTTCGGTATATAGTGTTAAATCCGGGCAAAATGTCCCTTACAAGTTGAAAATTAGGAGTAAAATAAAAAAATCAACTAAGAGTGGAAAAACCTACGTGGCTAAATTGGACCTGTGGGTGACGATTAATAGTTCCAAAAAGAACAGGGTGTTGTTTAGCCAAACTATCAAAGATGTTCGTGGTTTTGGAATGAGTTGGGAAAAAGCAGCCGATAATGCCTATAGTAGATCTATCGATATGATGGATGAACCTCTGAATGAACTTATTCAAAATTTATGTTCAGTAGGTAATTGACCCGGCTCAAATTGAAATTAATAAGCCTTTCAAGCCTATCCAAATCCTTAAATCTATTCTTTGGATCCGTATACTAATGAGGCCTGAGCAGGTCATCCTGAATGCTTTGGTGGAAAGATTCGACCCGTTGTTTTAATTCCTCAACTCTTTCCAACTGTTGGGCGCTCAAGTCCTTCAATTCATATGGATCGTCCTTTAAATTATAGAGGAGTGATTTTTCAAATGACTTGTCGGTAATTAGTTTCCAATCGCCCCATCTTACTGCAAAATAATAACCTTCCGGATCATCAAATTGCCGGGTTTCAAAAGCCCAGAATAATGGTTTGTCGCGTTCTACCGATTTTCCTTCAAAAATTGGAGAAAAATCAATGCCATCTATAGGCCGGTCATCTGGCAGGGCGATATCGGCAATGGAGCAAATGGTAGGAAAAATGTCGTAACCGTGCAGGGGAATATCGGATTCGCTTCCCGGAGTAACCTTACCAGGAAATCTGACAATGGCGGGTACCCTGATCCCTCCCTCAAAAAGATCGCCCTTACGTCCCCGCAGACCTTCGGTGTTTCCATACATATTCACCTCCCACCAATACCTCCATTGGGTAGTTACCGGTCCGTTGTCGCTGGTAAATATTACCAGGGTATTTTCTGCCAGCCCTAACTCATCTAATTTATTTAATATGCGGCCGATCTGATGATCCATATGGGAAATGTTGGCATAATACTCCCCTGGTCCACGGGCATTTAAATTTTTAAGATCAATCTCCCCGCTGGTGAACTCCTTGTACATGTCATTGAATTCATCAGGACTGGCAATCTCCGAATGGATTTCCAAGAATGCCAGATATATAAAGAATGGCTGCCCTACCTTTCGTTTTTCCAACCATCCGATTGCTTCATCTGCTGTTATCTGGGCGGCAAATCCTTCTACCGTTCCCAGGGGTTCACCGTTGCGGTAAAGGTTATTGGGATTCTTATGGTTGGGAGTGGCAAAAGCATGTCCCGCCAGCCATTGATCAAATCCATGGTCCTGGGGTTGAGGTTGTTGTTGGTTTGCCAAACCACCGTTCAAATGCCATTTTCCTCCAAAAAAGGTTTGATAACCATTTTCTTTTAGCGCCGAAGCAATAGTAATTTCTTCCTGGCGCAAATAAATGTCCTGGTCTTCCGGGATCCAACTTTGGATGCCTGTGCGAAA
The DNA here is from genome assembly GCA_027297025.1 of Bacteroidota bacterium. Lineage (GTDB taxonomy): Bacteria > Bacteroidota > Bacteroidia > Cytophagales > Cyclobacteriaceae > JAPUIM01. The sequence continues at coordinate 2,762 of JAPUIM010000159.1, forward strand.
GGGGGTCCTGCCGGTTAAAAAACCCGCCCTGGCCGGTGAACATAAAGGGGAAGGTGAATAAAAATGGGTGAGCCGCAATCCCTGTTCGGCCAATTTATCCAGGTTGGGGGTTTTTACTTCCCTATGTCCATAACAGGCCAGGTCCCCATATCCCAGGTCATCGGCCAGTATAAACAGGATGTTGGGGGAATTTTGGGAATGGAGATCGACTATAGGAAACAATAAAAAACCTAAACAACAGATGATTGAGAAAAGAAATCTGTTCATGTCATGAATTTTTCAATAGGTTTTAATTAACAGATTTATGCCGATTAATCCTAATCATGGAAGACCTGACTGGTTTAGTGCAAACGTCCGCTTGTATTTTTTATAAATAATCATAGTTGAAGTTAATAAAAAGGTCCAAGCGCACGCTTGAACCAGTTTCTAATTTTTACAACCTTGGACTAGACTAGTTCAAAATTTTATATTTCTCGATGAATCTCTGATAAATTAAAATCATCCTTTATTTTTATCCCAAGTTTCCTTTATTAGCCCAAGTTTGTTGATTTGTAAAGTACAATAAGTCCAAATTATGATTGAACGCGAGATCAAACTTCCTCCACGTCAACACTACCCGGTAGAACCCTGGAGATATGTGCAAAAACAGATCTCTGTCAGCCTGATCGGCCGGGATGAAGCCATATTCGCTATCTCCAATGGTTATTTCGGCATTCGCGGCACCTTTGAGGAGGGCGAGCCGGTACAGCAAAGAGGCACCTTTATCAGCGGGTTTTATGACTCCTGGCCCATCCAATACGGCGAAGAGGCTTACGGGTATGCTAAAACCGGTCAAACCATGTTGAATGTGACCGATGCCCATCAAATTAAATTATTCGTAGATGATGAGCCTTTTTCCTTGCGGCATGCTTATGTGACAGAATTTGAAAGGGCCCTAGACTTCAAAAACGGATTGCTGGAGCGAGACCTGGTTTGGGACACTGCTTCCGGTAAACAGGTCCGGGTACATTCCGAACGGTTGGTCTCCTTCTCGGAAAGACATTTAGCGGTCATGAAGTATACGGTTACGGTGATAAATGCCGATGCCTATTTGGCTCTAAGCTCAGAGATGATCTGTGAGCAGGTGAATGGAAGTGCTAATGAAGACGATCCCCGGATGGCCCCTAAAATGAAACACCAGGTGTATATTCCTGAGGTCAATCGTTCAAAGAAACAACGATTGATCCTGGGCCACTCTACCGGTAACAGCAAATTGCAATTGGTCTGTGGTATGGATCATCAATTGGAAACTACCAATCACTTTAATGTCGATTCTCAACACAATGAATTTCAAGGAAGGATCAGTTATACCATTGAGGCTCGAAAAAACCAACCGGTCACCCTCATTAAGTATATTACCTACCATACCTCTTCCCCTTTTCCCACTATGGAAGAGTTGGCAGACCGTGCTGATCGTACATTGGACAGGGCGTTGGTGCACGGATTTGATCGTATCAAAAAGGACCAGAGAAAATATCTGGATGATTTTTGGAAAAAAAGTGATATTAAAATTACTGCCGTGGATCCCCAGGTTGACCAGCATGTACGGTTACATCTTTTTCATTTGTTGCAGGCTTCGGCCCGGGTGCAAAACTCCGGAATTGGCGCTAAGGGATTGA
>JAPUIM010000016.1 GCA_027297025.1 Bacteroidota bacterium
TGAGCTAATGTGGCAGGCACAACTTTATTTTGGCAAATCAGCCCATAAGATCAAAGAACCACTTGCGACTTACGGTCAGGACTTGTTTAAACAGCCTATAAAAAATTATCAACTACCAACTCTGGAAAAAAGGCCATTTGAAGATGTTTTCGATGAATTGGAATTGTTGGGATTTTCGCTATGTGATCCTTTTAAGCTTTTGGCCACCGACAACCGGGGGAATACTTTTTCCAATCAACTGATTCAGAAATTAAACCAACGGGTGGAAATGGTAGGCTACCTGGTCACCACCAAAAATACTGCCACCAAAGATGGCAAACTTATGCATTTTGGTACCTTTTATGATTGTGAGGGTAATGTTTTTGATACCACCCATTTCCCTCCGGTAGCTCGCCGCTATCCTTTCCGGGGAAGGGGTTTTTATCTTTTGCGGGGAAAAGTAGCTGAAGATTTTGGCTATCCCATGATAGAGGTGGACTATATGGATAAACTACCCATGGTGAAAAGCGAATAACCTACCGATCCCATACGATGCCTGAAGTAGATTTAAAAACTTAAAGACACTTAAGATCATGTATTTCTAATTCAGACAAACATTAATTACATTGGAGTTCAATTGTTTTTTATAAGAAAAATTAATTTTTACAATCATGAGTTATTTAGATCAAGCAAAAGAATTATACGGTATGATTGGCTCAGGCCAACTTATGGAAGCATTCGAAAAGTTCTATCACCAGGATATTGAAATGGTGGAACCAAACGGTGATGTAACGAAAGGAAAAGATGCAAACCGCAAACGTGAGAAGGAATTTTTAGCCATGATAAAAGAAATGCATGGTGGAGGTGTGGATGGGATCACTTCCAATGAAGATGATGGGATCACTATGGTGGAAACCTGGATGGATGTCACTTATCAGGATGGAAATAGAGCGAAAATGGAAGAAGTTGCAGTGCAGCACTGGGACGGTGGCCAGATAATTAAGGAAAGATTTTATTATAACATGCCTTAGCGGCCTTACCATCAACCCCCACTGCGGTGGGGTTTTTTATTACATAAGCCTCATAAATTCCTTTACATCCAACCGTATATCATCCTCCCCTATATCATCATATGGGTTCTCCAGATGATCTTGAATATTGTCAAGACTGATCAAAATAAAGGAATAAAGAATGGGCATCAAATATCCCAGCCCCGGGGAATAACTTTGAAATGTAAAAGCAAAATAGGGCCCATATATTATTGGGAATGAGTATATAAAAACTCTGCTATAGGCCCTTAGTGTTACAGGTGTTCGGTACTGATAAATGATCTTCATATTATCAAATGCAATGATCATCTTACTGATGTATTGATTAGCCCGCGATAATTCTCCAGCGCTCAGACCCCTGCTTCGAAACTCCTTGGAAACCTCTGAAAGTTTTGAAAAATTATCATACACTAATTTTTCTTTCTCAAATTCCACTTCCTTGAGACTCAATACATTTTGAATTGAAACCATGATTGCTTCTATGATTCCCTTTATTCGAAGAGGAAAATCTTGGTTTTCATTTTCCACCCAATCCCGGGCTCCATAATATAGGGATAGACCGTGGGCTTTAAGATCCGCATAATGTTTCAAAGCATTTTCTCTTCTTTTGTAGGCACTATCAATTGAGAATACGATGGGAAATACTATGGCAATACCAATTAAAGTTAGAGGGAAATCGGCAGTAATTCCGTATTGTTTGCATACCCAGGTGGATATTACCGCCAGTATAGCAACCGTAAAGGTTTTATAGTTGATAATAATGGCAAAACTTCGCAGAATCCTCATGTGAGTATAGTGGTTGTTTGGGCAAAGGTAATTTAAAATCTGGCAAAATCTCGGCAAGGAATTTAATTAGAAAGCCCGGCTCTCACGGGGAGAAACCGGGCTACTCAACCTAAACTACATCACACAAGACTATAACAACAACTTGGAGATAATTAATTCCCATAAACAAAATTTTGTTTATAAATGAGTAAGCCCGGCTCTCGTGCGAGAAACCGGGCTACTCAACCTAAACTACACTACACTAACCTATTTTTTAGGTAGTACTAATAAACCACCCAATTTTAAAAAAGTTCTTACTATAAATCTATGATCTTCTTTGCTTACTGTCAAGTAAAAATTCCTTTATTAAAATAACTGATTCCTATAAAAAAGGTTCAGTCATTTAGCGAATTTTTTACTCTTCGTTCTACATTTTTTTCTACACTACGGTCTCCTTTGGTAATGGTGACCAGATAATCGCATTCTCCATCCCCATAATCAATGATCATATCTTCTTCACCTTCTATTGAAATGACCTTTATCCCTTTGACCGGAATAAATACTCCTTCACGCCAGCATCTTCTGGTCAACACCAATCTCTCTTGAATGGTGATGGTATAATTTAAGCCCCTTCTATTTACACCACTGGCTTGGCCCTCTCTCCAAAATTCATCGAAATTTCTATCATCATCATCCCGTACCCAGGTCCTGGTTCCCTCATGATCTCTGGTGGCAGTAGTACCGTCGGGCCAAGTGATCTCTCCGCCAACAAGGCTGACCTCAAAGATAATTTCACTGAGATCTTCATCATCGGAAATATTT
>JAPUIM010000160.1 GCA_027297025.1 Bacteroidota bacterium
TTGCGGTTCTCCCAAATCCTGCCTTTCCTGATACCCCTCCAAATAAAAATATCTGGAAGAATCAGGGGTGTGTACTTCATCAATCAATAGTATTTCACCACCGTATCTTCCAAACTCGTATTTGGTGTCCACCAAAATTAATCCCCGGCATTTAGCATATTCTACTCCATACTGGTATAGTGCACGGGTGTTCCTCTCCATAAAAGAATAATCCTGTTCATTGACTATTCCCCTGGATAATATTTCTTCTCTTGAAATGTCTTCATCATGTCCTTCTTCGGCTTTGGTGGAAGGGGTAATGATCGGTTGAGGAAGTTGGTCATTTTCCTTTAGACCTTCCGGTAAGGGAACCCCACAAAGGAGTCGTTTCCCAGCCTTATATTCACGCCAGGCATGTCCCGTCAAGTAACCTCTGATGACCATTTCAATGGGAATGGGTGAACACCTTTTACCTATCGACACATTGGGATCCGGACAACTTTCCAGCCAGTTGGGAACCATCTTTTGAGTTTCCATTAGAAATTTGGCTGCTATCTGGTTCAAGATCTGTCCTTTATATGGAATGGGACGGGGAAGTATGTGATCAAAAGCAGAAATTCTATCCGAAACAACAGCTACGATCTTATCAGGAAAAAAATATACATCCCTTACTTTTCCCTTATAGACATGGGTCTGTCCTTTAAATTTAAAATTCGTTTCTTTAATGCTAAGGGTCATATGAATGGGATTAATGAACTTTCTCCTCCTTTACCAAAGCCCCATACTCATATGTTACAACCTTAACCAACTCACTTTGTTCATTGTAATAACGCCATTCTCCATTTTCTTTGTTCCGGGCAAAGTTTCCTTCTACTTTCAACAGGCCATTACGGTAGTAGCCACGGTAAATACCGGATTTTCTATTTGATTCATACATTTGCTCGGTTTTTACATTGCCGGTGGGATAATAGTACTTTTCCCATCCCGATTTTAAGTTGTTTTGATAGCTTTCATCATTCGTCAGTGAGCCCGTTTCTTCATAATAATATTTGGTGCCATTTAATTTCCCATTTTCATAAGGTTCGGTCAATTTCAACTTACCATTTTGGTGATAATAGTTCCAGGTTCCGGTAGGCTTGCCAGCCTTGAATTGTTTTTCAAATTCAATTTCCTGGTTCTCGTAGTAGGCGGTCACTTTTTTGGAGTACTCATTTAATGAGAATTTCATTCTTTCCTTTAACTTTCCGCTGGGATAATGTTTGGTATTTTCTCCTACCTTATAACCGTCCTTATAGGAAAAATGGTGTTTCAATACCGTATTGGGATAGTAAGCCTTATTTTCCCCTTCAAGCCTGCCATTTAAGTATTGCCCTTCTATTTTAAGTACCCCGTCCGGGTAATAAGACTTGAAGGTCCCCGACTTTTTACCCTCGTCATGATAAGTCTCATTTTTCAATTGTCCGTCAAAATAATAGGTCTTAAAATAACCATGTAATACCCCGTCTTTGTATTTTGATTCTTCCCAGATATTTCCGTTGGGGTAGTAAGTTTTGGTTACGCCATTGGGCTTTCCATTAGCGTAAGGGATTTCCTGCTTTATACTCCCTTTTTCATAGTATGCCTTGATTATACCGTCCGGCTTACCGTACGCAAATTTACTGGTGGTTTTAATTATTCCGGAGCTGTAATAGGCCACCAGATCTTCGATTAAGGTGTCCTGTTTGAATAGCCCTTTTTGCATGATCATTTGATTTTCATCATACACTAGTATAGGTCCATCTTTCAAACCGTTTTTGAAATTTGTCTCTCGAAACAGATTACCATTTTCATAATACTCAGTAAAAACACCATCTTTTTTACCATCGACAAAAAATCCCATTTTCTCGAGATTGCCATTTTCATAATACTTGGTGTATTCCCCAATCAATTTATCCCTTCGGTTTAAAGAATATGCCTCTTTCTTTATTTGTCTCAGAGTATCATAATAAGAAACAAACTGTTTTTGAGCATTGACTGCCGGAGAGAAAAAAAATAAACCCGCTGAAAAGACTATGATAAAGACTAACCTCATACCAAAGAAATTATTAGTTCAAATTTAATAAAGTCAACAGGAGAAATGGAAGGAGTCAATCATATTATAATCTTTCGATCACAATGGCCGAAGCCCCTCCACCTCCGTTGCAAATGCCAGCCACGCCTATGGAAGCTTTTTGCTGGTCAAGAACATTGGTTAATGTAGTAACTATTCGTGCCCCGGATGCTCCCAGGGGATGTCCAAGAGCTACAGCCCCTCCGTTAACATTTAATTTGTCCATATCCAAATCCAAATTTCTTGCATTGGCTAACGCCACTACCGAAAATGCCTCATTTATTTCATAGTAGTCTACATCTTTGGCCTCCATTCGCGCATTTTTTAAAGCCTTAGGAATAGCCAGTGTAGGTGCTGTGGTAAACCAAATAGGATCACGGGCAGCATCTGCAAAACCATGGATTTTCGCCAGTGGCTTCAAGTTCAAGGATTTCATCTTTTCCTCACTCATGATTACCAGCGCTGAAGCGCCATCATTGATGGTAGAAGCATTAGCGGCAGTAACCGTACCTTCCTTTGAAAACACAGGTTTTAAAAAAGGAATTTTATCAAAACTAACTTTTCGGAATTCTTCATCTTCAGTAATCATCAATGGATCTCCCTTTCTTTGAGGTATCTCTATGGCCACAATTTCCTCTTTAAATTTGCCCGATTCGGTGGCTTGTGCGGTTCTTTTGTAAGATCGAATGGCATAGTCGTCCTGCTCTTGTCGGGAAATTTTCATTTCTTTGGCCGTGTTGTCTGCGCAATTACCCATGGGATAGTGATGATAGGCTTCTTCCAAACCGTCTTTTACCAAACCATCAATAAATTCTGCATTCCCATATTTATAACCAAAACGTGCTTTAGGTACATAAAATGGAATGTTGGACATACTCTCCATTCCTCCTGCTATAATGGTATCCGATAGTCCCAACATGATAGCTTGGGAGGCTAACATGATAGACTTCATTCCAGAAGCACACACTTTATTTACAGTAGTGCAAGGGACCTCATAACCAATACCTGCTCCAATAGCGGCCTGTCGGGCCGGAGCCTGTCCTAAATTGGCTGAAACTACATTGCCCATGAAAACTTCCTCTACCTCTTTGGGATCGAGATCAATATGGTCTATAGCCCCTTTTATGGCTTTTGAACCCAGTTCAACCGCGGTCAAGGATAATAAGTTACCGCCAAAACTTCCGATAGGGGTGCGAACTGCGGATACAATAAAGACTTCTTTCATTTTTTTTTTGGGTTAATGTTTTTACCAGTCTGGTTTGCCGCTGTCTGGTCTCTCTGTTGCTTTTCTTTGTTTTTGCTGAATATATTGAATTTCATTATTCCTCATGGCTTCCAAAATCATGCGGGCTTTTTCTTCAGTTATGTTCATTTCCTCCAACTTCTCAACGGTGGACTTAGGTTGAGCCTGTTCCTGTTGCTGCTGGTTGTCTTGGTTTTGTTGTTCCAATTTAGATTCTTGCTGTTGTCCCTTGGACTCTTCTTGTTGATTTTGTTGTTCCTGTTCCTGCTGTTGTTGTTCTCTTTGGTCTTGATTTCCCCCTTCCTGATCCTCAGGTTGCTGCTGATTTTCTTTCTGGTCTTGTTGGTCCTGTTTCTGGTTGTTTTGTTGGTCCTGCTGATCACGATTTTTATCGGGATGGTTTTGTTGCTCCTGATTCTCCTGATCCTGGTCATGGTTTTGTTGATCTTGTTCCTGCATCATCTTTTTAAGCAACTCATAGTTGTACCTGGATTCTTCATTAGTAGGGTCTGCTTTTAAAGACGCTTTAAATAAAGACAAGGATTTTTCAAAATTCTGCTTTTCTGTTTCCATAACACCTAATTGTTGGTACGCCAGAGATTTGATCTGATGATTGGTACTAGAGGTAAGTTGAAGATATCCGTTCTTGGCTTGGGTGCTGTCTTTCAATTCATAATTAGCATGAGCAAGATTCAGCCATACCTGGTCTTCCTTTACATTCATCGAATCAATAAGGAACTTGTACTTTTCTGCAGCGGTGACGAAATCCTTTTTCAGAAATGCTTCTTGGGCCTGTTTTTTTAATTCATTGATCCTGGCGATACGGGTTAAAGTATTGTCAGTTCCAATTAATAACCATATGGTCAAGAGCAGGTATTTCAAATGCGTATAGTCTTAAATCCAATGAGTATATCCAGTACAATCAGGAATAAAGCCAATCCTAAAAAATAATAGTACTTGTTGTCCGATACATCCAGTTTTCGACTTTCTCTTAGTTCTCCTTCCACCAAACCTATGGTATTAATCAACCTTGTAACATCGTTTTTGCTTTCGTTGATCTCAAAATACTTACCCCCGGATTTCAAGGCCAGTGATTTAAGGGATACCGAATTCAATTTACTGATTACATCTGTTCCATCTTGTTTTTTCTTGAATCCTCTTCTGGTCATGATCTTGCTTCCTTTATTGGTGCCAATACCCAAGGTGAACAGTTTAATACCGGAATTTTCTACTTCACTAGCGATGGATTCGGTATCATCTCCGAAATCTTCTCCATCACTGATCATTATGATGATCTTTGATTTTTGTTGGGTCACCAAAGATTCTTCGTCTTCCAATTTGACTAGGGCCATGCGTAAGGGAGGGCCAAAATCAGTGCCGGTGTTGGGAACCAGGTGGGTACTTAAACCCTCAATAAATAAATGCAAAGCGCTCTGATCGTAGGTGAGAGGGCACTGTACAAAAGCTTCGGAGGAAAAAATGATCAATCCAATCCTATCAGAATTGAAAGACTCGACAATATTTTTGAGTTCAAATTTCAATTTTTCCAAGCGAGTGGGTTGGATGTCAAAAGCGTTCATGGACTCGGAAAGGTCCACTGCTATGTAAATATCCTTCCCAATGGAACGTATCTCTTTGGATGATTCTCCAAAAGAAGGTCCTAATAAAGCGATGATTATTAAAGCAAAATAGACAGTTCTTAAGAGGATCTTATAAAAAACTGCATAAAAACCGGTATTCAGGGCATTGGCCACTCTTATAACCCGGATCAGGTATAACATATAAAAAAGCAAGAATAAGCCGGCCAAGACAATTTCGATGCTTTCTAATGGTTTGTACCAATTCATTGATCGTTGTTAACGGATAATAGGTTTTAAAAGCCTAATAATATTTACTTTATCCAACTCCAAATACTAGAGCTGGGCTTTTGAAATGGGCAGGACAAAGATAAGAAGAGGAGGGAAATTGATCAATGAGCATTAACTGTATTATAAGGGTTTATTTAAGGTATCTAAAGGTTAGATTTAAAAGTGGTGGTTTGAATTAGTTGGATTAGTTGTGCTATATTTGCATCACTTTTCACACCTATTGGAGAGGTGGGTGAGTGGCTGAAACCAGCAGTTTGCTAAACTGTCGTACCTGTTATAGGGTACCGGGGGTTCGAATCCCCCTCTCTCCGCAAAGGAAGTTCTAAGTCTAAGGTTTAAGGATACGTGGATGAAAAAGTCCAACTTTAAACTTTAGACTTTAAGCTTTAGATTAATTCGGGGTATAGCGCAGTCCGGTTAGCGCACCTGCTTTGGGAGCAGGGGGTCGCAGGTTCGAATCCTGCTACCCCGACAATGAAATATAAGGTTCCGTAGCTCAATTGGATAGAGCAACTGCCTTCTAAGCAGTAGGTTCCGCGTTCGAGTCGCGGCGGAATCACTACCATCAATAGGGTGGGTTGTATTCAATCTAATCCCAACTGCTTTCGATATTTCTGCGCCTCTTGTCTTGCTTTTTCGGCCACTGCCCGTTGTTCTTCTGCAATAATTCTCTGTTCTTCGGCCACGGTTTGTTGTCGCATTCTTTCTTCCCGTTGCCGTTCGGCTTCTGCGCGAGCTATTTCTGACATGTTCCTGGCATTTTCAGCTATTATTTTTTGTCGTTCCGCTTCCGCTCGAGCAACGTTTGCTATGGTCCTCTGCTCTTGAGCAATTTTCATTTGCCGATCTACTGCCGCATGTTGACTCTCAGCCTCTTGTTGAGCTTCCCGCAATTGCCGCCTCAACAGCTGGTTTTCATTTCTCAACCGGTCCAGTTCTCCGGTTTGGCCTTGACAATACACATTCAGGGCAATCACCAAAATGGCGCTAACAAAGACATTAATTTTAAGATTTTTCATATCAAAAACGGATCAGTTCATCCAGTTTCTCCTCCAGTACATTATAAGAAAATAGTTTTTTCCCCAATTCAAAATTATGCTCAGCAATTTCCTTTTGCAGTTTTTTATCTCTGATGATAGTGTCCATTTCCTTTACCGTCTCATCGGTAAGATTATTATCTTCCAGCATAACCGTTTTGAATCCCTTACTGCCAATGTCAGGCCAGTAAACTGGTTTATAGTTATTGACAAAAATGGGAGTTTTTGCCAGTACTGCCTCCACGAAGGCGTTGCCAAAACCTTCATAATAACTGAAGTAGGTGCAGGCGCAAGCATTGGCATAGGCATCGGACAGCGAATACTGTGATTTAATATCGGGGGCTTCGCCCACATGGTTGGAAATATACCGGTTTCCAAATATCACCTGCAGTTCCAATTTCAATTCAAAGATCTTATCGATCAATTCTTGATTGTATTCCCCTTTGTTATCATCGTAGTGGTTGCCGGTTATAACTAATTTGATATTTTTATCTTGTAGTTTATTTATCAGCTCAATGGCCACTTCAATACCTTTCCTCCTTACTATACGGGTGATTTGAAACAAGAGGATATCCTTTTTCTTTAATCCCAGGTCTTTGCGCAGTTTCTTGTTTTGATTTTTGAGTATACCAAAGGGTTTATCGAAATCCATCACATTTGGAACCATCGCGGAATCACGCCCGTATTTCTTCTTCAATGTCTCCTGGCCATAGGTATTGATCACTGCGTGCTTACTATTGGGTAGTCTCAAGGGAAAGGTTACATCAATTAATCTGTTGATCTGTTTAAATGGTGATACATACCGTGAATCCCTTTCCCAGGAAAAATCATGGTCATGGGTGATGGTATTGATACCGGTGCGTTCAACCGCTCTTTTAATACCTACTCCCATGGAAAGATGACTAGGCAGGGCAGAGGCATTTTCGGAGATAAGAATGTCTAACTCGCGCTTACGGATCCATCGTTCAATCTTTTTAGCGATGAACTCAGCAGCGGTATCTATATGCTCCACCACTGCTTCCGGCTCTTCTTCTGGATGAAAAAAGGCATGTTTTTGTTCCCATCTGGTTTCAGGGGCAAAAAATGACAGAATGGGGAGAACAGTTTCTTTCTCAGCTTCTATTTTACGATCCTCATATTCGCCGGAGAGTATAAATATCTGGTGACCCATCTTGTGAAGTATATGTATCCACTTTTCAGTTTCAAGGGCAACACCATCCACCCCACCGATTCGTCCAATAACTATTCCGATTTTCATAATCAACAAGTTAATTCAATTGAATATAAAGGCTTGTTGCTAACATTTCAAATAAAATGGTGATTTAGTGAGATTTTGGAGGAATACTGAAGTGGAGTTTTCGACCAAATCAAAAGCTCCACTTCACCCGGAAAAATAGGAGCCGGGAAATTGCTCTGAAGCTTTCTCCAGGCCCATTGTTGTAAAAGATCTGGGCCAGTACATCGATATCCAGGTCTTGCAAAACTGAAACCGTAAATGAAGGATTGATAAATAATGCATTATCCCCGGGATAAAATATGGTGGC
>JAPUIM010000161.1 GCA_027297025.1 Bacteroidota bacterium
ACGTTTTTGATATCAACAATCTGGCCCAACCTAATGAAGTAAATTTGGTGGAGTTGGGATGGGGTATTGAGACGATATTTCCATACCAGGACAAACTATTCATTGGATCAAATATCGGAATGCAAATATTTGATAATTCCGACCCAAAAAACCCAAGTTATGTGAGTAATTTCGATCATGCCCTGGCCTGTGACCCGGTAGTTGCTGAAGACAATTACGCCTTTATTACTTTGCGTTCCGGTAATCGTTGTTTTGGAATTGACGATCAGCTGGATGTAGTGGATATTAGCGTTTTGGAAAGTCCCTGGTTAGTAAAGAGTTATCCTATGGATCATCCACACGGACTGGCCATTGATAACAATATCTTATTTCTGTGTGAAGGAGAATTTGGTTTGAAAATTTTTGATGTCAGCGATAAGAGGGCGCTGGATCGAAACCTTCTCAGCCACCTACCCAATATACCTTCATATGATGTGATCGCTACAGACAGCCATTTGATTCTGGTTGGAGATGACGGTATTTATCAATTTGACTATACAGATCCCACAGACCTGAAACTATTAAGTGTCATCAGTATTCAATAAGTACAATGAGGACTCGAGATAGACTGCATGTGGTACTTTGCTTGACCATTGGGTTGTTGGCGATACAGTACACCGCCTTTGGCCAAACTGACCGATACCTGGACAAGGTTGTTCTTCATAATGGAAGCGTGATATGGGGTATGACGGAATTTCAGCAAGAATATATAATAATCTTCCTTAGCGAAAAAGACTCCCTAACTGTACCTGTTTCTATGATAAAGTCATTGAAAACTCAAAAACTCAACCCAGAGCTTTATTTGAATAGGTCACAAGGAGCATACTATCAAGTGTCTTGGGGGGTGCTTTTGGGTAAAGGACATCAATACTTGGAAAACACCGGAAGTTTCGCGGCTTCGTTTGCCGGCGGTTATAAAATTAGTCCATTGATTGGACTAGGTTTGGGTGTTGGGCTAAACTATTATCCGGAACAAATTCATGTGCCGGTTTATCTGGACGTTCAGGGAGACCTGTTAAAAGGGAGACTAACCCCTTTTTATCAATTTAGTGCAGGTTGGAGTTGGGCGGATGAGCGGGAAAATATCTCCCAAATTGGGGAGGTCCAAGGAGGATTTTATTTTAGGCCTTCCCTGGGCATACAATGGCATTTTGCCAAACACAGCTGGCACCTTCAATTAAGTTATGTACTGCAAAAATCCACAACTCGTTTTGAACCGGTAGATTATGGCAATGGAAATGTTATTACCAATGTGGAGGATCGGACGTTTCAAAGAGTGGGTATTAGTACCGGGATAAGTTTTTAGCTATTGGTTAAAAAGCATGTCAAAGGCACTAGATTGGTTTGCACTAGGAGCGATTTGCTTCCAAGGAATCCAATTTTAGTACCAGCTGTTCCCAATCGCTATGAAGTTTTTCCAGAGCACTTTCGTTTGCTTGAAATGCTTCCGATGCCTCGTTTAATGCATCTAAATGAACAGTTATCTCGGGATTGGATAATTGGCCCAAAAGTTTTTGTTTTTGGATTTCCATTTTTTCAATCAGCTCTTCAGTTTGTTTAAGGTCTTTTTGAAGTTTCTTCCATTGCTTGTCTCCCTGGTCTCTCTTAATTCGTTTCTTCTTGGTACTAACTGGTTTGGGCTGGTTATTGGTTGGCGCTTGATTTTGCTGCGATCGCCAGTATTCATATTCCTGGTAAGTTCCGGGATAGGATTTTAATTGTTGTCCTTCGATATACCAGATTTTATTGGCTACCTGGCTAATGAAATGACGATCATGGCTGACTAATACAAAAGTCCCTTGGAACTGGTCAAGCGCCTGGATGAGAATTTGGACAGATAGCATATCCAGGTGGTTGGTAGGTTCATCCAACAAGAGAAAGTTGGACTCTGAAATAAGGGTTTTGGCCAGTGCCACTCTTGACTTTTCACCTCCTGAAAGCACTTTTATTTTCTTAAAAACATCATCATCAGAAAACAAAAAACAACCTAGAAGATTGCGCAACTCCAATTCAGTTTTTCCACTACCGCATAGTTTAAGTTCTTCTAAAACTTCATGGTTTAGATGTAGGGCTTCCAATTGATGTTGAGCATAAAACGAAAGGTTGACGTTATATCCCAGTTTGGATTCACCTGAAATATGCTCATGTCCTGCAATAATGCGCAATAAGGTTGATTTACCTTTTCCGTTGGCTCCAATCAAGGCAATTTTATCTCCCCGCTCTACTATGCCAGAGGTCTTATTGAATATGTTTATATCACCATAAGATTTTGATACTTCGTTTAAATCACATACCACTCGCCCGGATTTTTGTTGAAAGGAAAACTTAAAATTAACTAGTGACATTGATTCTATGGTATCCTCAATACGGTCCATCCGCTCGAGCGATTTTATACGTGACTGGACCTGACGGGCCTTTGTTGATTTGGCTCTAAAGCGGCTAATAAACTGTTCGGTTTGCTTGATCTTCTGTTGCTGGTTTTGAAACGCATTGTTTTGGATTTCCGATCGCAGCGCCTTTTCCTCCAGGTAAAAACTGTAATTACCGCTATAGGAAATTAATTTCTGTTGGGTAACCTCGACAATTATCTGAGCCACCTGATCCAAGAATCGACGATCATGGGATACTACTATTACAGCCCCTTCATAGGTCTTCAGATATTGTTCAACCCATTTGATGGATGGAAGATCTAGGTGGTTTGTGGGTTCATCCAATAGTAATAGGTCTGGCTTTTCCAGCAGCAACTTGGCCAGCATTACCCTCATTCGCCACCCTCCGGAAAACTTTTTTAGCGGTTTACTCAAATCTGCAGTTTTAAAGCCGATTCCCTCCAAAACCTCTTCAGCTTTTGCTTGAATGCTATACCCATCTAACCGATCAAAATTTTCTTGCAACACACTCAATTTCTCAACAGTTTTATCCTGGTAGTTTTCCTCAAGGTCCTTTAAGGTAGCTTCAATCTGTTTTTGCAATTCACAGGCTTCTTCAAAGGCCTGCATGGCCACTTGTAGAATAGATTCTGTGGTATTATACGAGACCAAATCCTGGTCAAGAAAACCTATGGTGCATTGAGCTCCTTTACTAATCGACCCGGCGCTTGCCTGGTAATCTCCATTGATGAGGCGCAACAATGTTGATTTTCCTGTGCCATTTAGACCGATTAGTCCAATTTTATCCCTCCGCTTGATGTGTAAAGAGGCATTATCATACAAGACACGGTCACCAATAAAATACGAGAGGTTGTTTATAGCGATCACATAAACACAATTGGAATGGTCACTTTGGTACGGTCCCACATCATTACCAGTTCGGCGCTGTGTGCTTTTTGTTCAAAAGCTATGGTGAATGGTTCGTAGACTTCCGTTGTGGTTAAGACGGGAACGTCGAAACGAATTACATCAAGTTTGGAATTGTAATTGTAGGCACCCCATTGACCTAATTCGCTATTTAAAATTATCGTCCAGTGGTCTTTATTAGGAATAGTAAACAGTGTATAGGTTCCTGGTTTTATTATTTGATCCCCAAGTTTGACAGAGCCGGTAATGGTAATCTCAGTAGCTTCATTTGCTCCAGTTCTCCAGACCTCACCAAAAGGTTCTAGGTTCCCAAATATTTCCCTGCCTCGTTTATGTGGCCGACAATAGGTAATTTTGATATATGTATCTTCATATTTCATGGTAACCATCTCCAAAGGGCTTGGTCGGGGTTTTAAAGCTTCTTGGGCATATGTATCAGCGATATTCCAAAAAACCAGCGCTATTAGCACCATCAATGGCTTGTATATTCTTGTCATTTCGGTAATTTTTAAATCAAGCTGGTGATATTAATCAATTTACAATAATTTTGCCAAACTGATTCCAAGAAAAAAAACAAAAAAATTATGGTAGGTCGCCCCGCATTTGACGATATCTATATGGAGTTGGCGGTAAATCTGGCCAAAAGATCTCATTGTATTAAGAGACACGTGGGAGCGGTTTTAACAAAAGATACGCGCATTATTTCTATTGGTTATAATGGACCTCCGGCAGGAACACACAATTGTGATGAAGAATGGCCCACGGAAGGTTGCCCCAGAAGTTCTAAAGGAAGTTGTAGTTTAGCACTGCACGCGGAACAAAATGCAATCCTTTATGCTGTCAAAAACAAGACCAGTGTAGAGGGATCCACCCTTTATGTTACCTTATCACCTTGCCTTAGTTGTGCAAGGATAATATTTGCTATGGGAATTCTAAAGATTGTTTACCTTAAGTCATATGGCGCCTATAAGGGCCTGAAACAAGATGAGGGCTTAGAATTCTTAAATAGATTTGGAATAGAAACCCAGCAATATCAAGGGAATTTGGAGAACGTGACACATATGATTTAGCAAATTGAGAAATAAGAATTACCAGGGACGAAGGACGAAGGACGAGGGTGTTAGGGTGTTAGGGGAA
>JAPUIM010000162.1 GCA_027297025.1 Bacteroidota bacterium
AGCATCTCCAATGGCGGTCAAATTGATAGATTGATTATAACCCAACTCTCCCACGATCACCGGCCCACAGTGTATGCCAATTCCCATGACTTCCTGAATATAACAGAGATTGTAGGCATTGATCATAGGTTCTCGATTCACTTTCAAATTTAAAATTCTTAAATTAAAAAGTGATGACCTATTTGGAATTCAAACCTCAATGGCCACTATCCGAATTCGTTCAACTTATTTGGGTTTGGGAAGATGCTACAAATGTTCATCATCTTCCGCGGGAGAGGATTGTTCCCGATGGTATTGTCGAACTGGTATTCCATTTCGGAGATCCATTGGTTACTTATTTCCCTGATGATACAGCCAGTATTCAACCGCTCAACTTTGTAATAGCCCAAGTAGAGGAATTTATTGAAATAGAGGCCCAAGGCCCAATCGGACTTATTTCGGTGAGATTTTTTCCCTGGGGGGCCTACCACTTTTTGAATGTACCTATTAAGGAGCTAAAAGATCGCATAATACCCGCTGAGTTTATTTGGAACGATGCGGTTTTGGTATTACAGGATAAAATTTGCTGCGCTTCTAACAATTCAACCAGGATAAATTTAGTCCAGGATTTCTTACTCCATCAATTGAGAAAAAATTTTGTTGATTACCCGGACTTGGATGGCATTGTAAAGTATATCGCCCATACTCATGGTCGAACTCCAATTGAACGGCTGACCAGGGAGATAGGGATGAGCCAAAGAAATTTGGAAAGGAAGTTTAACCATTCGGTTGGGATCTCACCTAAACAATTCTCCCGAATTCACAGATTTTTAGGTGCTTGTAGTGGATTGAAGCAAGCGGATTATTCGAGCCTTACGGATTTTACCTATGACATGGGCTATTACGACCAATCCCATTTTATCAGGGATTTTAAAGCTTTTTCCGGCATGAATCCCACCGAATTCTTAAACAAGGATCACATCTCTTTCTTGGAGCTGAAATAAATTTGTCGAATTTTTACAATTTTTAACCCCGTCTCTTTCTTTTATTAGCCTCGTTGTCAATATTACTAATGGAACCATGAGAAACTTAATCATAAGTTTGTTTTTGAGCCCCTACCTGGTATTCGGTCAAAATCCTGATTCAATGGACAGCACCGATTTCCAATCTTTTTATCAATATTTTTTGGGAGAATGGATAGGGCATGAAACTGGAAGATCCGGGATTGGGAAAGGGGAAAGGACTTATGAGTTTGTCATGAACCAGTATTTAATGATTCATAATACTTCCCGGTTTGAGCCTCAGGAACAAAATCCCCAAGGTGAAGTCCACCAGGATATTGATTTTTTTAGTTTGGATCGATTTATAAAGAAAATTGTGCTTAGAGAGTTTCACAGTGAAGGGTTTGTCATCAAGTATACTTTGGATAGTATTTACCAATCACCAAGAACCTACATTTTTAATTCGGAAAGCTTTGAAAATGCACCCCCGGGTTTTCGGGCCAGATTAACATTGATTATCCATAGTGATATGGAGTTTGAAGAAATATTCTATTTGGCCCCTCAGGGAAAGGATTTGGAGGAGTTCCTAAGAAATCGATGGAAGTTAAAAAAATGAGCATCCTTTAGACTTTTTTAATGAATTCAATCCCTTTTTATTATTTTTTAAGCAATTTACTTTCAATGTGATCCGATCATTAACCATTAAGATGATTGTGGTGCAGATATCTTTATGTCACTAATTTGGGGCGTAGACTTCCTATATCCATGAAAAGAAGGGATTTTATACGGATCAGTGGTACATTGGCTGCTAGCCTTATTTGGCCACGGACTGCATTTGCCAATGATCTAAGGGTCATAACTGTCAACGGGCCCATTGCCTCCCATAAAATGGGTAATACCCTGGAGCATGAACACATTTTGGTAGATTTCATCGGGGCTGACCAATATGATCCTTCCCGATGGGATCGAGAGGAGGTGGCCTCCCAATTGCTCCCATACCTGAAGGAGTTAAAAAACCTGGGGTGTAATACTTTGATCGAGTGCACACCTGCCTATTTGGGTAGGGATGTGCAATTGTTGAAAGATCTTTCCCAACAAAGTGGACTCCACATCATTACCAATACCGGTTTTTACGGTGCCAGAGATAATAAATACATTCCTGAGTTTGCATTTGAGGCCTCAACTCAGGAGTTGGCCGATATTTGGATTAAGGAATTTGAGCAAGGCATTGATGGCACCTCTGTGCGTCCTGGTTTCCTTAAGATCAGCGTAAATCCTGGTCCCCTGAGTGAATTGCATCAAAAGCTGGTGCGGGCGGCCAGCATTACCCATCTCCGAACAGGATTGACCATTGCCTCTCATACCGGTCCCGCCTTACCGGCGTTTGAGGAGTTGGAGATTCTATACCAAGAAGGAGTACATCCATCAGCATTTGTGTGGATACATGCCCAAAATGAAGAGGATAAAAGTAATTACCTTAAAGCAGCAAAAATGGGGGCTTGGATAAGCCTGGATGGACTGGATGAAACTCGATTAGAGGAGTATATAGAAATGGTGTATATGATGAAAAAAGAGGGCTTTCTTCACAAAACCTTGATTTCTCACGATGGAGGTTGGTATGAACCTGGGAAACACTGGGAAGGCCCTATCCGAAAGTACACTGTATTATACCGGCAGTTCCGGCCCAAACTTTTGGAGCAAGGCTTTTCTGAGGAGGACACGGATCTTTTGTTTAAAAATAATCCGCAGAAGGCATTCGCCATTCAGATCAGAAAGGCGTAGTCGCTAGCCCCCGATCATCACAAAGGCCCCCCAATAAAAAGGATCGGGGTGGGAGTCTTTCATTTTATGCAAGGCCCTGCTAAATGCCTTGAATTTTTTTCTGGACTTTAAGTAATCCTCATAAAAATAATTCATTAACTGTTGAGTTGCATCATCGTCCACGCTCCATAGGCTCATGATGATAGTATTGGCTCCCGCCACCAGAAAAGCCCTTTGCAGTCCATATACTCCTTCTCCATTTTTAACTTCCCCCAATCCGGTTTCACAGGCAGACAGCACTACCAAATCAGTTTGCTCCAAATTGAGGTTCATGGCCTCATAGGCAGTTAAGATCCCATCTTCCTGATCTTCCCCTAAGGTTACATCTGCAATCAATCTATTAGCTCCGGCTAAAATAAGTCCCGACCTCAACATGGGATTTTCTACATAACTTTCTGTCTGATCCTCAGCAGGGCCGGTGTCCTCTATAAAAAAGCCATGAGTGGCGATATGCAGGGTTTGTACATTGCGAACTGATTTTAAGGCCTCTTCTGAAGCCCGGTCATAGAGAAGGGAGTCGAACGTCAGATTTTGCTGAGCATATTTTTCTGCAATAGACTCGACTTCCCTTTTGGTTCCGGGTAACATGGTGATATGGTGACCATCGGGAGTGAGTTGAATTAAACTGGTCTTTAAGCCCAAACTGATATCCCCTTGTAAGGCGCCGGTGGGTACCTTTTCTTCCCTTCTTAGGCCCATAAATCCACGCAATGATCTAGGTTGGTTCCTCTGCAGCGATTGGTCCGTTGTTGAATCCACAGTAAGGCCCAAGTTATAGTTGGGGTATCCAATCAGTAAGGCTTTTTGGTTTTTGCCACTTTTGGGTTTCAACTGATTGAGTGCCACCAGGTCTTTTGTATTGCTGAGTAAATGCACCTGGTATTCATCGATGAGGTACCTTCCGGTTTCCGGATTTTTGAAGGTCCCAATGTTCACCTGGTTGTAAACTCCATCCGGGGAAACATAGATCTTTTTGATGCCAGTCAATTTTTCAGCTATAGACTGCCAAAAAACCTGGTATGAATGCTCATCATCAGTTTTAAAACGGATTGTATTGCGGTAATTGGCTAAATAACGGGTTTCCATGGCCCTGCCATTGCCAATAACCACCATAACCGGATGTTCCTGGGTCTGTTTAGTTACCACTAGTGCGGCATAAAAAACATCATCGGTAAAAATACCACTGGAATCGGGTTTGAATTTTCTGAAACGAATGATCTCTATGGCTGCTTCATTGGCCTTCAACTGAAGCTGAATGTCTCTCCAGCTAAGTTGCTGTTGTTCATAGGTGCGGGCGAAGGTCGAGGAAGCGGCGCCCAGTTCTTTTTCCAATTGATTGGAAGCTCTTTGCAACTCATCCAAATCTCTGTTCCTCTGATTGAGTTCATCAAGGGAAAGAGAATAAAGTTTGGATAACTCTTCTTTTTGGGCGATCCATTGGTTGTATTTTTCTATTAGCTCTGTGTCCCTGCTACTTAATATATTTTCCCTTACCTTATTGGTGGCGTACATGATCAAAGCTTTAGTGGCCAATTGATAATCATACATATGATCAATCAGATTGGGATTTGATTGGCTGCGCACCACAGCATAGGAATTAAATTCTTCAAATGTGATTTTCAGTTTGGTATTGTAGAATTTGGCCTTTTCGGCTTCACTCAAAGTGGGAAAGAAAGCTTCAATTTGATTAAAATAGTTAGCGAAGGTTTGGAAAAACAATTGATCGGCTTCCTTATAATTGCCTTTTTTCCAATGATAAATGGCCATCTTTCTCAAACTTTGGGCGAAATCAGGATGGTTTTCTCCCAATAGTTCTTTTCTTATTTCCATTGAACGTTGCAATAATACTCCTGCATCATCTTCATTACCTAGCCTCAAATAATGGTTGCCCAGATTAAATAATGCTTTGGCGTATTCGGGATGATCTTCTCCCAGGATTTCCTTTTGCAGATCAACTGCCTTTTGTAGAAGAAGCAAGGCTTCCTGCTGTTTTCCAATTTTTTGTAAAAGCAGGGCTTTTTCTTTCAATAAAATGGCGTAATCAGAGTTTTGTGTATCCCCAATTTGTTCGAATATTTGCAGGGCTTGATCGTAATTTTTTTCGGCTTGATCATATTTTCCCATTTTTGTCAGTACTGAGGCCTGGTTGCCCAAGGAAATTGTGTACATCGGGTTTTCCTCACCGTATAAAATTTTGTCTTGCTCGATGATCTCAGAGAAAAGATCAGCCGATTGCTCATAAAATCCCAAGCCTTCGTATACTACTGCCAGGTTGTTGAGTATGGTAGGATAATCCGGTGTATCATCATCCCCTGATAGATCGAG
>JAPUIM010000163.1 GCA_027297025.1 Bacteroidota bacterium
GGTTAATAAATTCTTAGTCATTGCGGGTCCTGGTCTATGGTTGGATCGATAACCTGGTCGCTTTCCCCTTTGTTAATTTGTATTAATTTGGTCTTTTCATATTCCAATTCTTCCACCCACTTCAATTTTGACCTTGCTTCCATTACTATTTGCTCCATTGGGGAGTTGGCAATAATGGAGTTTAATGTTTCTTTGGCCTGGAACAGCTGGTCCATAGTCAAAAAATTATCTGCAATTAACAAGAAGGATTTTCCTATCCATTCTTCGAATGAAGAGTAGTTGACATTGAGATCATACAAGGTTTCCAGAGAAGCTTGGAATTTGTTTTGACCATATAAAAGCAGGGCCAACATATATTGAGCTTCTGCACCATATATATCCTTGCCCCTGTTGATCACCAGCAAAAATTGATCTGTAGCTTGTTCTGTCTGGCCCTGGGCCATGGCTGATTTACCTTTATATAATGAACCGCGACTAAAGGAGTTCACCATTACATTTTCCATGGATAAAATTTTATCCGCATAGAAATGGACTGAGTCATGGTTTTCCAATTGAAAATGGGACTCCATAAGTCCTGCCCGAGCACGGTATTCTTGCTTTTTGTTTTTCGCAATCCCTCCTAATTTTCGATAATAATAAATTGCCGAGTCATAATTTTTCTCTTGGTATTCCAGGTCGGCAATTCTCTGATATATCCTGGTGATCCTGTCTAAATCAGGATTATTTAACAAAATCTTAAATGCAGCCAATGTCTGAGGATCTCCTAACCTATAATAAGATTCAGCTGAATAGTACAATGCATCCTTGTAAAAATTGCTGTTTGGATAGTTATCCATAAAAAGCTGCAATTTCTGCAGGGCTAAATCATACTTCTGATCGAAATATAAATTTTTTGCCGACTCGAATTCCACCTGTTCCAAAACGGTATTTGAAGGGTGGTCCTTCTTGAATTCCTCTAGATATTGGTGGAACTCTTCCGACTGGCCACGAAGTGAATATGTTTCCTGTAAACTCACCAACGCACTATTGGCTAGAGTATGTGTTGAAAATCGAGTCAACACTTCCTGGTAATCGACAGCGGCATTGGTATACTCTTTTTGGTTGAATTGGGCAAGACCTCTCCGATAATAGGCGAAAGGAGTGAATTCACTAGAGGGCTTTTCATTGATCAATCGGGTAAATCCATCTACCGCATTGGGGTAATTGCCCTGCTCGAAATCCAGTTGGCTGGTTTGAAATAGTGCATCATCAACATATCTGGATTGTGGAAATTGATCTATAACCAAATCAAAACTGTTCTTGGCTTCAGCTATTTTAAGTTGAATCCCCTGGATCATTCCCATCTGGAATAATGCATAATCCTTATCAGCGTAATTTTCCGTGATAACTTGGTTATAATAGTTTAAAGCGGATGAATATCCCTTATTCACATAATAGCAATCAGCCAAACGAAGGATGGCATCCTCATACAAATTGTTTTCATTTTTTTTCTTGGAACCCTCTACAAAATCCTTAAAATAGACCAAGGCGTTGGGATAATCCTGTTCATTGAAATAGGCGTAGCCCAAACCATAATTGGCTCGCAGGCCATCCATTCTGTGAGAGGATGGATCGGTTAAGAAAAATTGGTTGTAAGATTCAATGGCCTTTCCATATGCTCCGATGGTTGAGTAAGCCTCACCCAACCAAAGATGGGTCTGGGAATAAAGGGTTTGGTCCAATGAGACGGTCAATGATTTTTTAAAATGCACGATTGCTTTTTGAGACTCATCTTGATTAAAGTGCTGAGTTCCTTTTAGAAAGGTCACTTTCTGGTAGACCTTGTTGATCCGAAATGATCGACTGGGCAAACCTTCGATATGATCAATGGCTTGTTGATAATTCTGATTCAGTAAATAAGATTCACTTAATAGGTCCTGAACTTCTTCCTGGTGAACACTGGCTGGAAAATCTTGCAAGAAATTGGTTAACACCAATATTGCCCCCTCATAGAGGGACAATTCGAATTTGGTTTTAGCAAGATTTAATAAGGCTTCCTCCTTTATTTTAATATCAAAATCTTCCCTTCCGGCTTTCTGAAAGGCGGACTGAGCAAACTGTTTTTTTTCCTGTTTCAAATATAAAAGGCCCAAATAATATGACGCATTTTGGCCCAGACTATCTTCTCCAAAGGCGATGATATTAAAATTGGTAAGTGCTTTTTGATGTTCACCCTCCAAATACTGGGAAAAGGCCAACCGGTAAATGACCTCCGCGGGTAACGGTCTTCTACTTGCAGATCTGTACGATTCAAGATAGATGGCTGCTTCTGTATAATTTCCTAATTGGTAATAACATTCTCCCAGAAGCATATCAAATCTGGGTTTATCCTTTATCTGGGGTCTTGTCGGTAGCACTTTTTCTATATAGGCAATACAGTCCTCATACTTTTGTTGCTTATAAAGAGAATTAGCAATCAAAAATGGTGTTTGTAACTTATAGGTATCATTCTTCTCCGCTTCCCTTAAATCTTCAATTGACTCAAAGTAATCTTCATTTTTGTAAAGCAGGTAGCCCGCATAGTAGTTAGCGGCAGCTGTATACCTATGATCTGAGTTCTTTATTTTATTGAAATATTTAAGCGCTGAAGGATATTTTTTGATAATAAAATAAGAGTAACCCATTTTAAAATTGATCTCAATCATTTGTCTGTTACTTAATGAATTTGGATCGATCATATCAAAACTAGCTATCGCCTTTTGATAAAGTTTTTTTTCAAAATAGACTCCCCCCATCTGGAAATAAGCATTAGCCGCCTTAGGATGATGGGGATTTTGATGGACAAACCTCTCTATTATCTTTTCACTACCGGGTTGGAA
>JAPUIM010000164.1 GCA_027297025.1 Bacteroidota bacterium
TCCCGGTACTCTTTGATAGCGAAGAATACCATAATAGGTATCAATATGAAATCTGAAAATTTTCCATTGATCAGGGGATTTAGATCAATGAAGTATAGAACCATAAATAAAATAATGGATAAAAGTGCCCCTATTAATCCAAATTTTACAGAAACCTGTAGTAGGGGATTATTGGTGCTGTTCAAAATAGGAGGTTTATAGGTTGAATTCCCATTTTCCGTTATTGAAAACTGCCACCGCCTTTCCGCTGAGCGTCTTATTATAAAAAGGGGAATTCCTGGATTTAGATTGATTGGAATGGTCATCCAATACCCACTCTTGTTCTGGATCGAATACTGTGAGATTGGCAGGACTTCCAACTTTAATTTCAGGAATAGGCAAATGGAGGATAGTCCTGGGGCTGATTGTGATCTTTTCAATGAGGAGGTTCAAGTCTAATTTATCCTCTAATGAATTGAGAACAGGATATAGGGTTTGAAGGCCGGTCACACCAAATTCCGCCAGATCAAATTCTACTTTTTTACTTTCTTCATCTTGTGGGGAATGACTGGAAACGATCACATCTATGGTTCCATCTTTAAGGCCGTTGATCAGGGCTTTTACATCCTTTTTACTTCGTAACGGAGGATTCACCTTGAAATTGGTGTCAAAATCCACTAAAGCAGTGTCATCAAAAGCCAATTGATGAGCCGCCACATCACAGGTAATTGACAAACCTTTTTTCTTGGCTTGTCTAATTAGCTCTACTGAGTTTTCGGTGGAGATATTTGAAAAATGAATCTTTCCCCCAGCATATTGCAGAAGTCTGATATCACGTTCAATCATCAGTTCCTCTGACAAATTTGGCATTCCCTTCATACCCAATTGAGTGCTGGTAACACCTTCGTTCATTGTACCGAAAGTGGTAAGGAATTGATCTTCCGCCCGATTGATCAATAATCCATCAAATTTTTGAAGATACATAAGAGATTTCAACAACACATCAGTATGCCAAATAGGTTTTTCTCCATCGGTAAATGCCACTGCTCCTGCTTGGTGCAGATCAATCATTTCAGTGATAGCCTCTCCTTCGGTACCCACAGTGGCGCACGCCATAGGATGGAGTTGGACTAAGGAATGGCTGTTATTAGCAATTATATAACTAATCTCGTTTTTGGTTTGGATGACTGGATTGGTATTGGGCAATAAGGCCACTTCGGTAAATCCCCCGGTATGGGCAGCCCGAGACCCACTGACTATATCCTCTTTTTGCTCGAATCCGGGATCGCAAAATGAAGCCCTCATATCGAACCACCCAATGGAAACCAGTAGTCCTTTACCTTCAATAATTTTGTCACTGGTTACATCCTGAGTGGAAATACTGGAAATTGTTCCATTCTTAATTAAGATATTTCGTTTTTTCCGGTGGAATGAATACCGGGGATCAATAACTTCTACTGATTTCAATAGAACTCTCATATTTGAAAAATCGAATTAAAAGAATTTCTGCTAATAGGAATAATAGGGCCAATACCAAAGCATACTTCCATAATGGAACTCCTAAACGAGCTTCCTTAATTTGAACTCCAAAGGATTCAGCATCTTCCAAATCCAGGATTTCGACATTTTCATAGGGGGAAAACGCAGTTTTTATTTGGTTTATAGTTAATTGGGCCAGTAAAG
Organism: Bacteroidota bacterium; assembly: GCA_027297025.1. Taxonomy (GTDB): domain Bacteria; phylum Bacteroidota; class Bacteroidia; order Cytophagales; family Cyclobacteriaceae; genus JAPUIM01. The sequence goes on from JAPUIM010000164.1 coordinate 1,663, forward strand.
ATTCTTGTTTATCATGGTTAAAAGAGAGCAAACTTTTGGTTAGTTTACCTTTGCCAAGCTCATAATATCCGGGGGAAAGCGCATATTTAGGCAGCTCCATGATCAACTGATTATCAACCATACGTTGATTAGGAATAAATTCCTCATTGATAGTTATTAATTTGAATATATCGTTACTGCTTACCGTGTCTAATGTTAGAGCAATCACCGTTTCATTCAAATTGTAGTAAAGCCTGGTAGGCACTGCTTTGCTCAAAGAGGCTATGCGGTACATAATTGGTACAAATAATGCATGCTTGTGCAAATTGGTATAAGTATCATCTAAAGGGCTGGCAAAAAGGAAAATATTATCGATTCTACTTAAATAAGGGATTTGGTTTTTATATTCCAATAAATTTTCCCCTCTTCTGGACCAGAATATTAAATTGTTGGCCTTAGGCATTCCAAATCTTTCCTTTTGATTTTCAAAAATATTCTTATAAAAAGGATTAGATAAATCCGGTGTGGCCAATTCTTCCTTTTCTAACCCCTCATTTATCACCAATCGCAAACCATCAAATAACTGAGTGTATGTATCGGTGTTTATTTTTTCATCCGGTATCACCACCAAATGTCCTCCGTTCTTTAAATAATCTTTCACCTGACTGAAAAGCGATGGATCAATATCTTCCAGCCCTTGGAGTATGAGAAGATCAGTTTTATTGACAAGATTATAATCCACATTGTTAAAATTGAAAACTTGATAACTGAATAAAGATCGGTTTCCAAATACCTTGGCTGTTATGGTATTTGGTTCGCCGGAATATAATTCCAATATCGAAATAGGATCAGTGAGGTTTAGACTAAAATAAAAATCGTTATCAAAAGAAACAGGAAACTCTTCGAAGCTCAATCTTCCTTTATTGAATTTTTTAAGATCTGTATTCAGATCAAAACTCAGTAAGTCACTTGAACCTTTATTAATGTTTAAGCTGGAACTAGATATTTGCAGATCGTTAATAAACAGCTTGATAATCAAGTTCTCTACGGTTTTTTCACCCCTGTTTGCCACCGCCACTTTGAGCTGGTTATCCTCATATGAGTTCAAAAAAGGATTGCTTAGATAAACTGAGTCCACATAAACATTGGAGGGATTTGAGTCGATAATGGGGGTTATTTTGTAATTATTAACACTGTCAATTTCCAATTTCTCTAAATTTCCCAAGGTGGAAATCTGAAAATCAGAAATGATATAAATATCTTTTCCCGTGCCGTCAGAGGATTGTATCCGCCCGATAATCGTATTCAATTTCCTCCAAACATTTGAATAACCAATCTCTGTAAGAAGGTCGGAAGCCTCACTTTTGGTTTTAGGTGAATTAGAATAAGGTGCAAAATCATTAGTGATAAGGGTAAACTTAGTTTCGTTGGGGTATAAATTAATAATTTGTTCTACATATGAATAGCCAAGATCAAAAGCTTTAAGTTTAGTTTCTGTTTCGTTGGACATGCTGTAGGAGTTATCGAAGTAAATGACAGCTTCATTTTTTTGCGGATTTTGTTCTTTGCCGGGAAGAAATGGCTGGGCAAAGGCCATTACTAGAAACAATATA
>JAPUIM010000165.1 GCA_027297025.1 Bacteroidota bacterium
TACTACCAATGATCCCAATAAACAAAAGCAGGTAGAAAGTGGGGGTTTAACTTACGATGTCACCAATGCAGAAAACTATACTACCATCATTGCTATTTCACCCAGTCCTGTACAGCAAGGGGTGATCTGGGTGGGCACCGACGATGGCAATATTCAGCTGACCCAGGATGGGGGTAAAACCTGGTCCAACCTGGTGTCAAAAATTAAAGGATTTCCAAAAGGAGCTTGGATACCCCAGATAAAAGCTTCGAAATCCAATGCGGGAGAGGTTTATGTAGTGGTCAACAATTACCGGATGGGAGATTGGACCCCCTACCTGTATAGGACCAGGGATTTTGGTAAAACCTGGCAATCATTAGTGGACCAAAATGATGTTTGGGGCTACACGTTGAGTTTTGTACAAGATCCGGTAGAACCCAAATTGATGTTTCTCGGTACCGAATTTGGACTATATGTTAGTATAGACGAAGGAACTAATTGGAACAAATGGGAAGAATATCCTACTGTTTCAACTATTGATATGCAAATCCATCCACGGGATTACGATCTGGTTATCGGTACTTTTGGACGTTCAGCTTTTGTTCTGGATGATATCCGTCCCTTGAGAGAACTGGCACAAAAAGGTACAGCCATACTCAATGAACCTCTACATCTTTTTCCTATTCCCGATGCTATCTTGGCCTTATACGCGCAAGCTACGGGTACCAGATTTGCCGCAGATGCAATTTATAAAGGAGAAAATCGTGCCTATGGTGCCTTGGTGACTTTTGCTCTACAGGATGTTACAAATAAAGATAATAAAGGAAATCCCTTGGATTATGATTCACTAAAGGTTGAGATCTCCAATGAGGCGGGACAGGTGATTCGCACTTTGAAAGTCAGAGTTGAACCCGGTCTCAATCGCTTCAATTGGTGGCTTGATAGCAAGGGTGTTCGACAGCCTAATAAACCCCGTCCTAAACCCGATGCCAAAGAAACCGGAGGGCCCTTAGTACTACCGGGCAGCTATACGGTATCCATCCATTACGGACAAGATAAAGTTTCCGGGCAGGTGAATGTGTTGCCTGACCCTCGCCTGGATATATCCTTGGAAGATATTCAAAAGATAGACCAATTGAGACAGCGGCTATTAAATAGCATGATGCAGGCCACGGAAGCGGTGGATAAGTTACGGGATGCTCAGGATGTTATGGCCATAGTCATGAAGAGAGTGGATCAGAAAAATTTGAGCAATAGAGATGAGTTCATAAAAAGAAAGGAGCAGCTGGATGCTTCTATTGACAGGTTATGGGGTTTGATAGCCACCACCAAAAACACACAGGGTATTTACCGTGATCCTCAACAAGTGGGCACCTATATTTCAAGCCTCGGCCAGTATTTCAATGGTCCGTTCAATCCACCCAGTTCAGACTTTGGCACTCCAAAACCTTTGTTCTTTGGATCCAGCCCGTCTCATGCAATGGTGGTGGAGAAGGCTGAAAAAGCATTAGAAGAAACATTAAAACAGTATGATCAATTCTTTGAAAAAGATTGGGAGGAATTTAAGACATTTGCCAGTGATAATAAGATTGCCCTGTTTGACTGAAGTCCAATTAAATTCCCTATTTCTGATCTGATTCCTGTTGACCTGAACCACCGAACATTAAATCAGTACTTCTGTAGGTAGTACCGAAGTTATTGGCCAAGGTTACCACCTGTTGCAACGCATCCACAAACTGGGCATCGGTCAATTCTTTTAGAGGATGGGTAAAGGTGGACCAAAGATAGCCATTGTAAATACTATATTTCGAATCCAGGGCCCGATCAAAATTTGCTTCCAATAAAACCTTCATATCTTCTGCGCTTAGTTCTTTGTCTTCGGTAATTTGTGAAATTATTCGCATACGATTAAAATTTTCCGCAGTAATTACAAATACTGTTTGATTTGCCACATAGGCCTCCCATTGACCTAACTGTCCCTTTACTTCAGCAGAATTCCCCAATAATAATTGATGAATTATCTCATTGGTCATTTCTGTAGTTTGACATTGCATTGGATCAATGATCATTAGACCAATCAAACCTAATAAGTATTTTAACTGTATTACAAGTTTCATAAGTTCAATGAATTAAGTAGGGAGATTCACGGGATGATTGATTAGAGTTTAGATAAAAGGAGATTTAACCAGGCAGAACCGGAATACATCCCATTCCGGGGTTGGTCCATCACTCATCTCAATATCAACAAATATTTAAATTACAAAAGTTCTAAGTGTATTTAAACTTAAAAATGTTAAATCCTTGTTCTAAATTTGGTGACGGATATTTGGTGAGGAAACAGAATGAAGAATTTTTACTCGGTTTTAGTTTATCTTCTGATAGGGGTTAGCTTTTTTTCGCAAGGACAACAGGCCTCTATCAAAATAGCAAAACTCAAATACAGTGGTGGGGGGGATTGGTATGCCAATAAAACCGCACTCCCCAACCTAATAGAGTTCTGTAATAATAATTTGAAAATGAATCTTGTTGGCAAGGAAGACGAGGTAGAGGTTGGTAGTTCCGAAATTTTTTTGTACCCCTTTGTTTACATGACCGGTCATGGCAATGTGGTATTTTCTCAAAATGATGCCCAAAATCTTCGGAAATACTTACTGGGAGGTGGCTTCTTACATATCGATGACAATTATGGCCTAGATCCGTTTGTGAGACTGGAAATGAAAAAAGTCTTTCCCGAATTAGAGTTCGTAGAACTTCCTTTTAAGCATCCAATCTATCATCAAAAATATCCTTTCGATACCGGTTTACCCAAAATTCATGAACACGATGGGAAACCTCCCCAAGGTTTTGGATTGATCTACCGGGGACGATTGGTTTGCTTCTATAGCTTTGAATCAGATTTGGGAAATGGATGGGAGGACCAAAGCATTTACAATGATCCCCCGAAAATAAGGGAACAAGCACTCAAGATGGGAGCTAACATACTTTCATTTGCTTTTACACAA
>JAPUIM010000166.1 GCA_027297025.1 Bacteroidota bacterium
GGTGAGCAATGGAGATGATGGTTTTGGATTTGAACTTCTCTTTTACATTGGCCATGATACGTTTTTCAGTTTGCAGGTCTAGACTGCTGCTGGCTTCATCAAGTATGATCACATCGGGATCGGAGATAAACAAACGGGCAAATCCGATCATAAGCTTTTGTCCCCCCGATAAATTAGAGCCATACTCGCCTACCTTGTGATTATACCCAAGGTACAATCTCTTTACAAAGTCGTGCAGATCGGCCGACTTGGCGGCTTCAATCACCTCCTCAATGGAAGCCTTAGGATTGGCAAACAGGATATTTTCTTTAATCGACCCATCGAAAATGAAAATATCCTGAGGGAACAGAAATATTCTTTTCCTCAACACCCGGGGATTGATCTCACGGATCTCGGTCTGATTTACTTTGATACTGCCTTCATAATGGGGGTACAGATTGACCAATAGCTTGACCAAAGTGGTTTTACCTGCCCCATTACGTCCAACTATACCCACATGCTGTCCCGAAGTAATTTTAAGACTGATATTTTTCAGCACCGACTGATTGTCTCGCTCGTTGTATTTGAAGGATAAGTTGTCCAATTCAATTTCCTCTATTTGGGAAATGGCTTTTTGCGTCAATACATCGGTATATTCCGGTTCCTGGGTCAGTATATCGTTGATACGATCAGCGGAAACCGATAGTTCCATCATATTGAGCCATAAATTGGAAACGCTATTGAGTGCGTTGATGATGATCATGAAAATGGTAATGAAGGCCAGGTATTGACCGATGGTAAGCTGTCCGGTAAAGGCCAGGTAGGCTCCATACCAAAAGATCACCAATTGACTGAAAAAGAACAGGCTCCTTTGTATGGATACCAATAGTATCTCAGTTCGTTCACTTTCCAGAACGATGTTGAGGTTTCTTTTATATTCGTTTTTCCATCGCCAAAACCGCAATTTTTCCAGGCCCAGAAGTTTCACAGTTTGCATACCCAATAGGGTGTCCAGGAACTTCCCCAAAACTGCCGCATCCTTGTAAAAGATCTTGTTGATCAGGTCCCTGATTCTGGGGGTAAAGTAGACTGAAACCGACAGATAGCTCAGCGTAAAAAATGCAGCTAATAAGCCCAATTGGACATTATAAATAAAAAGAATGGGCAGGTATCCAATAATGAAGAATAAGTCGATAACGTTTTGCAGCAAATAGGGATTGGCCAGGCTCCTTATCTTCACTTTTTCATTGAACCGGGTTATAAAATCCTCCCTTTTGTGGCTATCATAAAATCGTTGTTTGAGCGATGTGAAATGGTCAAAAAACTTGCTAAAGAAATCCAGTTCGAACTGGACTTTAAATTGCACCAATAAAATGTTCCTCACATATAAAATGATGACCTGGGTGACAAAGATCAGCAGCATCCCCAATAGGATACCAAACAACAGCTTTTTGTTCTGGTTGACCAATACACTGTCAATGATGGCTTGGGTAAAGAAAGGAAGGGCAAGCCCCAGTATTTGCAATATCAAGCTGGCCAGTAAGATCTCGCCCAGTATTTTCTTAAAGGGAGCAAGGGTGGTCCAATAGAATTTTTTGAAAACCGACTTTTTTTTGTTGTGGTAGGTTTCTACCAGTTCGATGAGGTCCTTATTTTTAAATGTTTCCGGTGTGGGCTCCAGGGTTAGTACTACCCCATTCCATTTTCTCATAAAAGCTTCCTTAGTGAGTTTATCTTTACCATAAGCGGGGTCGGCCGTCCAAACATATTTTTCATTGGCTTTGTAAATGACTATAAAATGGTTTCCCTCATAATGAGCAATGCAGGGTAATGTTATCTGTAGCAGGTATTCATATTTTAGCTCGTAACCATCGGTTTTAAAACCGAATCTTTCAGCAATTTCACTGATGGTGTATAGATCGGTTCCCTCAGTGTTAACTTCCGCCAGTTCAGTTAGGATAGTTTTAATATTGTAATAGCCATAATACTTAAAGATCATGGCCAGGCAGGTAGTTCCGCATTCCATCATGCCCGCCTGTTTAATAAAGGGGAAGGAGATTTTATTTTTAAGCTTCAAACTGGTTGAATGAATACATCAAATGTTACTTAAACCTAAATTATTAGGTCTTTTCACCAATTCAAAGCTTTTCTTTACCCATTATGGAATTTGTAAGTGGATTTCAGCCAGTTAAATGGAGCAAATTCCAACATCGGAGCCCAAACCATTTTATCAATTGATTGTAAGTATAACCCACTTCCACTATTTTTGGGAAAATTTTTCAAACCCCCTCATACCCAATGAATAGAGACCAAATTATATTTAAGCTCATCGAAAAGGAAAAAAAGAGACAGCAGGAGGGGATTGAGTTGATAGCCTCTGAAAATTTTACTTCACCACAAGTGATGGAGGCCATGGGTTCGGTACTCACCAATAAATATGCTGAGGGGCTGCCCAGGAAAAGGTATTACGGGGGTTGTGAAGTAGTTGACCAAGTAGAACAGTTGGCCATTGACCGCTTGAAGGAATTATTTGGTGCTACCTGGGCCAACGTACAACCCCATTCCGGAGCCCAGGCCAATGCTGCTTTAATGCTGGCGGTAC
>JAPUIM010000167.1 GCA_027297025.1 Bacteroidota bacterium
TAATTGCTTGTGGGCCTCTGCGGTAGGTTATTTCAGCCAATTCTCCCAGCGGAATTTGTGCACCGGAGGGAGTAGGGATTAAGACCTTTTTTAAATCTTCGGGATTGTCCCTGAATTCCCTGGCATATCGAACTCTTACGGAGAATCTTTCACGCCCTTCCACGGTGGTGGTTAGTGATACTCCTCCAATGGCTACCTCAATATATCTTTGAAAATCTGCTATAGTGAGACCATATCTGGCAATTTCATCTCTATTAATATCAAACTCCAGATAAGGTTTTCCCACAATTCGATCGGCAAATACCGATGAGGATTCAATGCTGGGAACTTGTTGAAGGATCTTTTCCAATTCCAACCCCACTTTGTCAATGGTTTCAAGATCAGGGCCATAAACCTTGATGCCGATTGGGGCTCGCATTCCGGTGGAGAGCATGATATTCCGGGTTTGAATAGGCTGAAGTTTGGGAGCCGAAGTCATACCCGGAATTTTAGCTGCTTTGACAATTTCATCCCATATATCATTAGGAGATTTGATCTCAGTTCTCCATTGCCTGAAATATTTACCATTCTGGTCAGGGATTAACTGGCTATTGTCAATTTTCTTAAATCCGTCATCTTGCTGGTATTTGTTTCCGTCTTGCAACAGATAGGCTCCCTCTTGGTCCACCTTGAACCGCATTCGATGACCGTTCTCATCCACAACGTATTCCGGAAAATAGTTAATGGTATTTTCGAACATCGAGATTGGGGCGGGATCCAACGCGGAATTCACTCGTCCCCATTTGCCCACTGTCTGTTCTACTTCCGGAATTGCAGCTACAAAACGATCTAACTTACGGATAACATCGATATTTTCTTCCACTCCAGAATGAGACATGGTGGTAGGCATTAAAAGGAACGAGCCTTCATCCAATGCTGGCATAAATTCACTTCCGATACCTGGAAATGTCCGGTTCAATGTTTGCCAGGTATCGGTCTGCCTTAATTCCCAACCTACTTTTTGTGCACCATCGGCAATAAAACCCCAGAGTTTTTCGAAACCTCCCCAAGCCAACAACCCAAACATAAAAACGATTATAGGTGCAGCCATGAATTTCCATTTATTTTGCAGGCACCATCTTAAAATTGGGGAATAGAACTTGACCACCATCATCAACGAACCCAAAACAATTACGATCACTCCGGCTACAAAAAGAAAATTAACCAAAACATTGTTTTGGGCTCCTAATGGAAGCCACTCAGTGGTTAAAAAATAGGAAGCGGTCATGAGTATAATGCCTACGTTGAGGTAGGTGTGTATCGATTTCCACCCTGCCGGAGTATACTCCTCTGAAAGATTATTGATGGCTAACCCCAAGAGAACCATTCCCAACCAACTTCCAGCAAATGTGAGCACCAGAATTCCCAAGACGGCCAACGAAATATTCCAAAACCTTCTAGTGCGTTTTTTGCCAATCTTGAGGGAGAACAACCAATGAGCAACTGTAGGTATAATCACCAGCCCTATAAAAAGAGCAGCCAGCATGGCGAAGGACTTAGTGAAAGCCAATGGCTTGAATAACTTACCTTCAGCTGCCTCCATGGAAAATATTGGAAGAAAACTGATTACGGTGGTGGTTATGGCGGTTAACACCGCAGAGGCTACTTCAACTGTTGCCTGATATATTACTTCAAGTTTCTCTTTACTGGTGATCCCTTGGTTTTCCGGCATCCCCAGGTGACGTAAAATATTCTCTGTAAATACAACCCCTACATCCACCATTACACCGATAGCAATGGCAATTCCTGATAACGCTACAATATTGGCATCCACTCCCGTTTGTCTCATCGCAATGAAAGTCATAAGCACACCAATGGGAAGTAAACCGGCAATTAGGATTGAAGCGCGAAGGTTAATAACTACAATGATCACCACGATAACACTTATCAAAATCTCCAAACTGAGCGCTTCCTCCAAGGTTCCTAAAGTTTCCTTAATCAAGCCACTACGATCATAAAAGGGGATGATGGCCACTTTGGAAACTGTTCCATCGGTTAATACTTTAGAAGGAAGGCCCGGAGATATTTCTCTAATCTTTTCTTTCACATTATTGATCACCTCTAGTGGATTTGAACCATATCGGGCCACTACCACGGCGCCCGTAGCCTCCGAACCCTCTTTATCCAGGCCACCACGACGGGTAGCCGGCCCAAAGTGTACCCTGGCCACGTCCTTAATTCTGATAGGTGTATTATCGTTTACTGCAACTACTGCTTTTTCCAAATCCTCTAAACTTCGGATATATCCAAGGCCACGCACTAAATATTCAGCCCGGTTAAATTCAATGGTCCTTGCCCCAACGTCCATATTACTCTTTCTTACCGCATTCATGATCTGAGCCACCGTGACATTGTTCTGCTTCATAGCAGTAGGATCTATGTCTACCTGATACTCTTTGACGAACCCGCCTATTGCGGCTACTTCTGAAACACCTTTGGCAGAAGCTAATGCGTAACCCACATAAAAATCCTGCAGGGTTCTTAGTTCTTGAGGGTCCCAACCACCGGATGGTTTTCCGGTTTCAGGGTTTCGTCCCTCCAAAGTGTACCAGAAGATTTGGCCTAGCGCCGTAGCATCCGGACCTAAAGCGGGTTGGATGCCACTAGGTAAGATGCCAGGTGGGAGAGAATTTAATTTTTCCAATATTCTGGACCGCGACCAATAAAACTCTATATCTTCCTCAAAAATGATGTAGATACTGGATAGGCCAAAGATAGAGTTGCTACGGATGGTTTTAACCCCGGGAATTCCTAAAAGGGCAGTTGTCAAAGGATAGGTTATCTGATCTTCTATATCTTGAGGTGACCGGCCCATCCATTGGGTAAACACAATTTGTTGATTCTCCCCGGTATTCGGAATTGCATCCACTGGTACCGGATCACGCGGAAGCCAGTCCATTCGCCAATTAAATGGCGCGGTGGAGATACCCCAGCCTATAAAAAGGATCAGCAATAGTACTGTAACCAGCTTATTTTCCAGGAAAAACCTTATGATCTTATTTAACATTATTTGATAACTTTTATTGATGCACAGAATGCAAACACCTTGAATTTAGACATAAACTATGATCTAATGTCTAATAAAAATTTAAATAATGTTAATTTAAAGAAGGAAAGACTGCACCTGTAAAGTCAGATCTTGGGCAATCAAGGGAGGTTGATAGGATTGAAAGTTAGTAGGTTTTAAAACCGTTGAGATCGATACTTGAATAAGTATATACCTTAAAAACGAAGTGGGCAAATTGTTATCTAAATTTACTACCAACTGGGTAGTATTTTCAAAATCATCGGCTTTAAATTTCTGTGATAGGTTTTTGCAACAATCTTTTTGGTGATTTTGCGGGTTTTGATGTAAAGGGCAGGATGGAACTGTTTGTTGGTGATTTTGACAAGTTTTGGCTTCTTTGAATAAAGCAGAAGTTTTTAATTCACCTTTGCAATAGTGCTGGTTGACCACAAATCCGCTGGAAGCAACCAATACCAAAAAGCCAAATATCAAACTTCCTATTTTCTTTAAAAGCTTCATTCTAAAACGATTCAACAACATTTAGAG
>JAPUIM010000168.1 GCA_027297025.1 Bacteroidota bacterium
CCATGAGGATACAGGAGAAGGCAAGGGGTGTTGGTTTTGACTGGGAGAATAAAAATCAGGTTTGGGAAAAAGTAATTGAAGAGTTGGAAGAATTTAGAAAAGAAACAAATGAAGACAAAATACCATCAGAATTTGGCGACCTGCTATTTTCACTGATTAACTATTCCAGGTTCGTAAACATAAACCCGGAAGAAGCGCTGGAAAGAACCAATAAAAAATTCATTCGAAGATTTCAATACCTGGAGTCAGAATCAAAAAAAGATGGTAAAAAACTGGATGAGATGACGTTGGAAGAAATGGACAAATACTGGGAGGAGGCAAAGAAATTATGATCAAGGCGGAGCTGGAAATAGAAATTGCCCAACCCACAGAATATGAGATGGAAATAGTACGACAACTTACAAAGGATTTTGAACTGGATGGGGAAGAATTTAAAATGGGACAATTCATAATTGCTAAATCCAATAACAGGGTATTAGGTTTTGGAAGAGAGAAAAAACATCAGGATTGCACCGAGATAAGTACAATAGGCGTAGTGCAAGCATATAGAAATCAAGGAATTGGAAAATCAATTGTTACAGAATTGATTAAGAAAATTAAAAGTGACACAATTTTTATTGTGACAGTAATTCCGGATTACTTTTGTCAGATTGGATTTAAGACCACAAGTGAGCTACCGGAATCCCTAAAGTCAAAAATCGAGTTTTGTGCTTCATTTTGTAACTCTAACAGTGTGAACATTATGAAATTGATTAAAAGCACTTTGTGAGGTTAATAACCATTAACTCACATTTCAGTCCTGCAATTAATAGTACATACCAAGCGATAATTAACATTCTTCATATTAGATTTAGCCAGATTTTTTTGCTATGTTTCGATTTTAGCAGCCATTCATTAAGGATATTATTTTATTATTACGAGTAATGCCGAGTACAAAAGCTTATGACGGAATTTCAAAACATATTGGTATTAATTGGAGGATTCATCATAGTAGCTATTGCCTCAAACCAGATTGCGAAGTTTTTTTATCTTATCAGGCTCCCGTATATAACTGGCACTTTAATTATTGGAATAATTTCAGGTCCCTATATCCTGGGATTAATACCGGTCCAATCAAAAGTCGAATTACACTTTATTAATGAAATAGCACTGGCTTTTATTGCTTTTGCAGCCAGTGGTGAATTATACCTCAAAGAATTAAGGAGCCGGGCAAAAAGTATCAAATGGATGACTTTAAGTCAATTGATAATAACCTTCCTTTTGACCGGCATCACAGTATTTTATATTGCCGATTACATTCCTTTCATGCAATCACTGAATATCCCCACGAAAATAGCCATTGCCCTGCTCACCGGTACTATATTCGTAGCCAGGTCCCCAGCATCGGCTATTGCAGTGATCAATGAACTTAGGGCCCGGGGGCCATTAACACAGACTACTTTGGGGGTAACTGTACTGATAGATTTCCTGGTGATCATTTTGTTTTCATTGACTTTTTCAATCTCCATCGCCCTTGTTCATAACCAATCGTTTGACCTCGTATTCATCTTCGTACTTTTAGGTGAGCTGGTCGCTTCTTTTGCCATCGGATATGCTCTTTTTTGGGTTTTGAGACTGATCCTTAAGTTGCGAATGCATAAGTATATTAAGACCACTTTAATACTTGCCTCAGGATACTCGATTTATGTTTTAAATGATTTGATCAGGGATTATTCTGAGCAGAATTTTGGCAAAGAATTTATTATTGAACCGCTCCTCATTTGTATTGTGGGCAGTTTCATAATAACAAATTACAGCCGTTATAGGAATGAATTCATGAGGATCATTCATGATACTGCCAATCCCGTTTATCTTGTATTTTTCACACTAGTGGGTGCTTCAATTTCACTTGATATTTTAGCCAATGTCTGGCCGTTGGCACTTGCATTATTTGCCCTCAGGGTCATTACAATGGCAATAGGTTCTGTAATCGGCGGGAAATTGGCAGGAGACCCTCCTCTATTTAATAGAATAGGGTGGATGCCATACATAACGCAAGCCGGTGTTGGTTTGGGACTAACCACCGTTGTAGCCCAAAATTTTCCGGAATGGGGCAATTCTTTTGCCACCTTGATCATCGCGGTGATTGTAATAAGTCAAATTATTGGCCCTCCGTTATTCAAATGGGCGCTGCTAATTGTAAAGGAAGGGCATCCCAGAGGAAGTGGGTCATTTGAGGGGGTCAAGGATGTGATAATTTTCGGACTGGAAAGCCAATCTATTGCATTGGCCAGGCAGTTGCAAGAGCATGGTTGGATCGTTAAAATTGCTACCAGGATGAAAGATGTCAATATGGAAGATTATAAGGGCCTCGATGTACGTCAAATAAAGGATTTGTCCCTGGAAACCCTGGAGGAATTGGATGCCGGCAGGGTAGAAGCCATTGTTACTATGCTGCAAGACGATGAGAATTTGACAATCTGTGAAATGGCTTATGAGAATTTTGGTACTAAGGATCTTATTGTACGACTTAACCATCGAAATAATATGGAAAAGTTTCATAGTCTCGGTTGTTTGATTGTTGATCCGCATACTGCTATGGTAAGCCTTATGGATCACCTGGTGCGCTCACCACAAGCAGCTTCACTTTTATTGGGAATGGAAAAAGATCAGGACACTATGGACTTGGAGGTGCTCAATCCCAATTTACATGGTATACCATTGCGGGATCTTCGTTTACCTTCTGACATCATTATTCTTTCAGTAAAAAGGCACGATCAAATGATTATTTCACATGGATATACACGATTAAGACTAGGGGATACTGTTACTATGGTTGGTTCAGTTGAAAGCCTGGATAATGTTTCTTTAAGATTTGAAAAGTAAACAGGGACTATTCTAAAAGCTATTATTGCCTATCTTTGAGCCCATGTCAAATAACCAGGAAAATCTTTTTAAGAATATTATATCACATTCCAAGGAGTATGGATTTATTTTCCCATCAAGTGAAATATATGACGGGTTGGGGGCTGTATATGATTATGGTCAAAATGGTGTTGAGCTAAAAAATAATATCAAATCATACTGGTGGAAAGCCATGGTACAACTGCATGAGAATATAGTGGGTATCGATACAGCTATATTCATGCATCCGACTACCTGGAAGGCTTCAGGCCATGTAGATGCTTTTATTGACCCATTGATAGATAACAAAGATTCAAAAAAGAGGTACAGG
>JAPUIM010000169.1 GCA_027297025.1 Bacteroidota bacterium
TTCAATTATTAAATGAGCATAAGAAAGAGATGTTAATTGACGAACTTAGTTGGAAATCTGAAATATCACCCAACCAAATTGCCTGTCTTCTTCTAAACTTAGAATTCAAAGGGATTGTGAAATCATTACCCGGTAAGAAGTACGTTTTGAACAAATAGTTGAGATGGCCCGGAATTACTACGAGATATTGAATGTGAGCTACAAGGCATCTGCACAAGAGATCAAAGTAGCATTTCGATTACTGGCCAAAAAATACCATCCCGATAAAAATCCTGGCAACCAGGAAATGGAAGACCATTTTAAAAGCATCAGTGAAGCCTATCTCATTTTATCAGACCCAAATAAAAAAGCCAACTACGATTGGAACCTGTATCAGAAATATGTCATCAATACCCAGGGAAAAGCGGTATACCGTCCGAAAACAGTGTACCAAAGACCGCGCTATCACCCCAATCCGTTTCATAGATATGCAAGGTATACCTATTCAAACAAGGTTAAACGTCAAGGAGCGATTTTTGTCATTTGCCTGGCATTGGTAGTAATAATTATCCCTTTAGGATTGGAAATATTCTCGGCGGAAAGACATTTTGACAATGGATTATCCTACTATAAATCAGGGAATTATTTTGCCGCCATAAATAGCCTGGAACAATCTTTCCGACCCTTTGGTTTGCGCAATTTGGAGGCATCAATGCTTGCCAGTAAAATTGTCATTTATAAGTACAATGATTTTTCCTATGCGCTGAAATATATAGAAATCGGTCTTAATGCCGCTGATAACGACAATGATTTTGGCGAACTCTATTATTTAAGGGCCCTCTGTCAAAAGAACATACATCAAACCAAAAAGGCATTGAAGAATTTTCAAGAGTCATTAAAATATAATCCTCATTCGGATAGCACCCTTCTGGAACTGGGTGAATTAAACGCATTTATTTTCAACAACTACCCTAAAGCTTTACAGCATTTTGATAAAATAGACCATACTTCTAATTTTTACAAAGAAGCTTATTTTGGAAAAGGTTATTGTTTTTTCCACCTACAGGAGTTCACCACTTCTTTGAACTATTTTGAGGAATTCATCAATTATGATGATTCCGGTGGCATGCCTTTTTATTTTAAAGGCTTAATCCAACTAAAATTGGGTAGGTTATCCGACGCTTGCAAAAGTTTGAAGAAAGCTTCGTCCATGGGAGTGATGGAGGCTGAAAACCTGGTGATCACCAAATGTCCCAAGGTGATTTTCCGCACCGATTTCTAACGCCTAACCCATTACTTGGGAAGTCATACCGTAGGCCTTATCGAACTGACCTTGATTTATAGTTGTTGAGAAATTAAAATCGGACAAACATTTAATTATGGTTTCGGTAGCAATATTGCCTACCAAATCATC
The DNA here is from genome assembly GCA_027297025.1 of Bacteroidota bacterium. Taxonomy (GTDB): domain Bacteria; phylum Bacteroidota; class Bacteroidia; order Cytophagales; family Cyclobacteriaceae; genus JAPUIM01. The sequence goes on from JAPUIM010000169.1 coordinate 1,394, forward strand.
CTCGGCCATGGGACACCCACCAAACCCCTTCAAGGCGCCATCGAATCTGGTACACCCGGCTTGTAATGCTGCTGCGATTTTTTCATAGGCCGAATTCGGGTTGGAATGGAGATGGGCTCCGAATTCAATATGTGGAAAAGATGCGATGGCATTGGAGAATAATCGTTTAATGTTATCAACATTTGATACGCCGATGGTATCGGCAAGTGAAATAATGGTAACCCCGATCTCATTGAGTAATCCTATGAACTCCTGCACCACGGTTTCATTATAGGGATCACCATAGGGATTGCCAAAGCCCATAGAGATATAGGTAACCAGGACTTTATTCGATCTCAAACTAAGGTTCTGGATTTCTTTCAGGTTATCCATGGCCTCAGAAATGGATTTGTTGGTATTTCTTTGCTGAAATGTTTCTGATATACTGAATGGGAAACCCAAGTAATTGATCTCTTGATGCCTGGAAGCCTCTTCGGCTCCTCTAACATTAGCCACAATTGCTAGCAGTTTTGTAGTACTGGACGAAAGATCCAATTGGGCCAAAACTTCTTTGGTGTCCTTCATTTGGGGAATGGCTTTGGGTGAAACAAAACTTCCGAAGTCTATGGTATCGAAACCCACCTTTAGCAGTTGATTGATATACCTCACTTTAGTCGCAGTAGGTATGAACGTTTCGATGCCTTGCATGGCATCCCGCGGGCATTCGATGATCTTTACCCCCAAAATTTTTATGGTTTATTCTAAAACAATTCCTTGGCTATGCGATATACCGGTTCTGCCTTGCCCATTGAGTAGTAATGTAAACAAGGTACTCCAAAATCCATCAATTCTTTTGACTGTTGTACACACCATTCCACTCCTACCTGCCTGGCCGCCTCATTGTCTTTACATTTATCCACCGCTTCCGATAGTTCTTCAGGTAAGTCTAGATAAAACGAACTAGGCAATACGGTAACTTGTCTTTTGGAGGTTATTGGTTTCAAACCGGGGATAATCGGTACATTGATCCCGATATCACGGCATTTCTTCACGAAATCGAAATACTTCAGGTTATCAAAAAACATTTGGGTTACTATATAATCAGCACCTCGATCCACTTTTATCTTCAAATGTTTTAAGTCGCTTTTCAGATTGGGGGATTCGAAGTGTTTTTCCGGGTAACCGGCCACCCCAATACAAAAATTAGTGGGATTGGCATTTTGCAGCTCTTCATCCAGGTATTTTCCCTTATTCATATTAATGATTTGACTCATCAGTTCCACTGCATAGGCATGTCCGTTTTCATTGGGAACGAATTTACTTTCGGATTTTATGGCATCTCCCCTTATAACCAGCACATTATCAATTCCCAAAAAATTGAGGTCGACCAGTGCATTTTCAGTTTCTTCCAGCGAGAAGCCCCCGCAAATGATATGAGGCACGGTATAAACCTTGTACCGGTTTTGTATTGCAGCGCATATTCCTACTGTACCCGGGCGCTTTTT
>JAPUIM010000017.1 GCA_027297025.1 Bacteroidota bacterium
GATAGCTATTGGGATAGATTCGTGCAGATTCCACCACCCTCGAGACAAAAGGGCATGTATCCAATTTCATCATCGTACCGTATGAAATCCCCATTATAGTTCAGTAGATCAGATTGTGAAAACATAAAAAACAAATAAAAAATTAAAAATATTTCAATTCTATTGCTAAAATTTTATATTTTATTTAATTTAATCATTCCATAGTTAAAAAGTTGTTAAATATATTCGGATTGGATGGGCAAAAATTACGAAATTGATAATGTCGACCTAAAGATCCTGGCCTTGCTCACCGAGGATGCCAAGATCCCCTATACGGAAATAGCCAAAAAGGTATACGTCTCAGGTGGAACAGTACATGTGAGAATGCGTAAAATGGAAGAAATGGGTATTGTCAAGGGTACCACCCTGAGCATGGATTACAGCAAATTGGGTATTGATGTTACTGCTTTTATGGGAATTTATTTAGAAAGAAGCTCACTCTATGATAAAGTGACGGAAAAGTTGAAGGAAATTCCTGAAATTGTTAAAATGCATTACACCACCGGCAATTATAGCATCTTTATCAAAATACATTGTAGAGACACCAGACACTTGCGTGAAGTCCTCCACGACAAAATTCAAAAAGTGGATGGAATAGAGAGAACCGAAACCTTTATTTCGTTAGAAGAAAGTTTGAACCGACATATTCATTTCACCAAATAATTGCGATAACCCTTGGTATGTTCAGTTCCTTTTATTTATTTAGACTAATTATAAATAAGTAATTGTTATTTTTCACTATTCCAACATATCATATCCCTTTTTCAACAATAACTGCTTTTTAACCGCTTGAAAAACATTAGAAAGGGAAATATGTTGTACATTTGGTGTCTAATTTATATTAAGTCTTAATAAAGAAAAGGATGAGCAAAGACAATCAGATATTAGAGAATTTTACTGATTCTGAATACAAATATGGGTTTGAATCCAATATTGAAAGTGAATCGGCTCCTAAAGGATTAAATGAGGATATCATACGATTTATTTCAGCTAAGAAGGAAGAACCCCAATGGCTATTAGAGTGGAGACTTAAAGCCTATCATCATTGGCTTACCTTGGTAGAGCCCAAATGGCCCAATCTTACTCGTCACAAAATTGATTATCAGGACATTATCTATTATTCTGCCCCCATACAAAAGGTAGGTCCGGAGAGCCTGGATCAAGTTGATCCTGAACTTAGGAAAACTTTTGAGAAATTAGGTATCTCATTGAACGAGCAAAAAATGTTGACTGGAGTGGCTGTAGATGTGGTATTTGACAGCGTTTCGGTAGCAACCACATTCAAGGAAACCTTGGGCGAGTTGGGTATTATATTTTGCTCATTTAGCGATGCTGTTTGCGAGCATCCTGAGCTGGTTAAAAAGTATATGGGATCAGTAGTGCCGGCCAATGACAATTACTTTTCTGCTTTGAACTCAGCTGTCTTTTCCGATGGGTCCTTTTGTTATATTCCTAAAGGGACCCACTGCCCTATGGAACTATCAACCTATTTTAGGATCAATGCTGCCAAAACCGGACAATTTGAAAGAACACTGATCATTGCCGAAGAAGGCTCTTATGTTAGCTACCTGGAAGGGTGTACCGCTCCTATGAGAGATGAAAATCAATTACATGCTGCGGTGGTTGAAATCTATGCAGCCAAAGATGCAGAAGTAAAATATTCTACGGTGCAAAATTGGTATCCGGGAGATAAAAATGGTAAAGGAGGTGTTTACAACTTTGTCACTAAAAGGGGGATTTGTGCAGGAGATAACTCAAAAATATCCTGGACCCAGGTCGAAACCGGATCGGCCATCACCTGGAAGTATCCCAGTTGCATCTTAAAAGGCGATAACTCTATCGGGGAATTTTATTCGGTAGCAGTGACCAATAATTATCAACAAGCTGACACCGGTACCAAAATGATACACATTGGCAAAAACACCAAGAGCCGTATTGTTTCAAAGGGAGTATCGGCAGGGAAAAGCCAAAACAGTTACCGGGGATTGGTGAAAATAATGAAAAGGGCAGAAAATTCCAGAAACTTTTCTCAGTGCGATTCGCTATTGATGGGCGATAAATGCGGGGCCCATACTTTTCCCTACATTGAGTCTAAAAATCAAACCGCCCAAATTGAGCATGAAGCCACCACTTCTAAAATTGGGGAAGATCAAATATTCTATTGTACCCAGCGGGGGATTGATGAAGAAAGTGCAGTGGCATTAATAGTGAACGGATATTGTAAAGAAGTATTGAATCAACTTCCTATGGAATTCGCGGTGGAGGCTCAAAAATTGTTGGCCCTAACCCTGGAAGGAAGTGTTGGGTAGCCAAACACCCGGGAAAGGAAGTTGTAGCTGGTTTGAAGTAAGCCGGCTTTTTATTTATCAAATTTGAAGATATAAAGTGTAAAGTATATGTTGAGCATCAAAAATTTAAAGGTGTCGATAGAGGGGAATCCGATACTTAAAGGTTTGGACCTGGAAGTAAAATCCGGTGAGGTTCATGCCATCATGGGACCTAACGGTTCCGGTAAGAGCACTTTGGCCTGTGTGCTGGCCGGCAAAAAAGAATATGAGGTAGATGAAGGCACCATCGAATATTTGGGGAAAAATTTACTGGATTTAGCCCCTGAAGAAAGAGCAAGGGAAGGGGTATTTATGGCCTTCCAGTATCCGGTTGAAATCCCGGGGGTTAGTTCTACCAATTTTCTTAAAACTGCACTGAACCAGATAAGAAAACACCGTGGGCAAGAACCTTTGGATGCGGTATCGTTCTTGACAATTTTAAAGGAGAAAATGAAGCTGATAGATATCGACCAGTCGCTGTTGGGCCGGGGAGTTAATGAAGGCTTTTCAGGGGGAGAAAAGAAGCGAAATGAAATATTTCAAATGGCCGTTTTGGAACCCAAATTGGCCATATTGGATGAGACCGATTCAGGATTGGATATAGATGCTTTAAAGATCGTAGCCTACGGGGTGAACCAATTAAAGTCTCCTGATAATGCCATCATCATCGTAACCCATTACCAGCGATTGTTGAATTACATTGTACCTGATTTTGTACATGTACTATCTCAGGGTAAAATCGTGAAATCAGGTACCAAAGAACTGGCTTTTGAGTTGGAAGAAAAGGGATATGATTGGTTGAAAGGTGTAACTGTCTGATAATTAGCCCATGGAATCGACCACAAACATAGGATTTAAGGAAAATTTGCTGGAAAGCTTCAGGATCTTTGAGCGTCAGCTCAACGGACAAAGCACCACTTCCATGCACGCGGTGCGTAGAAAAGCCATGGAAGCTTTTGAAAGAATGGGGTTGCCTCATGCCAAGCACGAGGAATACAAATACACACAAATAGGTAAGTTATTGGAAAAAGAGTTTATTCTCCAGCCCATCCATTTAAACTCCAATTTGGATTCAGTATCTATTAAACCGTTTTTGATTGAGCAACTGGATGCCAATGTATTGGTATTTGTAAATGGAGAATTCAATCCGGCGCTTTCTTCTATTATCAGTCCGGATAATGAAGTATCTATCCTGGAATTCACCCAAGCCTACCAGAAAGACCCTGGTCTTTTAGATCAGCACTTTGCTCAATATGCCAACTTCGAAGGAGATTCATTTACTGCACTGAATACTGCTTTTGCTCAACAAGGAATGGTGATTAATGTTCCCAAAAAGCAGGTAGTACAAAAACCTATAGTGTTTTACCATATCTCCGATACACGTCATGGCAATACCCTATCTCAACCCAGAAATCTGGTTATTGCTGAGGAAAGCAGTCAGCTTTCAGTGATCGAAATTTTTCAAAGCCTAGGGGAAAACACTAGTTTCACCAATGTGGTCAGCGAAATATTGGTAAATAAAAATGCTGAGGTAGACTACTATAAAATAGACCAGGAAGGAAATAAAGCCCTGCAAGTAGGAAATACTCAGGTTTATCAAGACCGGGACTCACGGTTTAACTCTGTATACATCGCTTTAAGTGGGCGCATGGTGCGAAACAATTTGAACATTGTGTTGAACGCAGAAGGTTGTGAAACTCATCTGTATGGTCTTTACCTGGTAAAAGGAACTGACCACATCGATAACCACACTGTGGTTGACCACAAAAAGCCCAATTCCTATAGTAACGAGTTGTATAAGGGAATAATGGATGAAAAAGCCACTGGGGTATTTAATGGTAAGATCTATGTTCGACCCGATGCGCAAAAGACCAATGCCTACCAATCCAATAACAATATACTATTATCGGATGAGGCATCAATCAATACCAAACCCCAATTGGAGATATGGGCTGATGATGTAAAGTGTTCACACGGTGCTACCACCGGTCAGCTGGATGAAGAGCAATTGTTTTATCTAAGAGCCCGAGGACTGGATAAAACAACTGCCAGGGCCATGCTGCTTTATGCGTTTGCCATGGATGTTATTGAAAATATCAAGATCCCTGTGCTGCGGGAACATATGGAAAAAATAATCGCTGACCGATTGCACAAAGAATATTAAAATGGAAGTTTC
>JAPUIM010000170.1 GCA_027297025.1 Bacteroidota bacterium
TAAAGAATTTCTATGTCACGTAGTTGATCTTTTAAGATGGACCCTATCGAAATATTTTGATGGTAGTTTCTAAGACTTTTCAAGATTAGGTTCTTGAGATAATTTTTGGTTACATGCAATTGTCTGATAAAAGCCTCTCCATTAAACCCTTGTTTTATGGCTTTTTCATTATAACAATCCCCTCTATCAGTTTTGGTTTGTTTTTCGATAGCCTCAAATAACCTAATGTGGTTTTTGGTACCACTATAACCCGAGGCAAATAATTTGAAATAGCGCTTTTCTGATTTTGACAACGACTTAATTAGCTCAAAGAGCTCGTCCTTACTTTTCATGGAATTGTACGTTAGGAATAACTTTAATTATCATTCATGCTCCAAAAATTATCCTAATTTAGGTTTTTAGATTAATATCTCTATTAACACTTAATTTAAAATACTACGTTTTTGTAATAAATTGATTCAATTCCGTCAATCTTTTGACCTAGTTTAGCCGTGTATATGATATTGAATGATTCAGCAATCAAATTAAATCAAAGGCTTTAAAATTTAAACAATCATGGCCAACGCGATAAACTGGTTCGAGATCCCCGCCTCAGACTTCAGTAGGGCTAAAAAGTTTTACCAAGATATACTTGGAGTAGATTTTCACATTTTCACTGTTGAAGGTACAGAAATGGCTTTCTTCCCCGAAGATCGAGAGCAATATGGATCTTGTGGATCATTGATTTATGAGAAAGGTAGAAAACCATCTCAGGAAGGTACAGTTGTATACCTCAATGCCGGGGACGACCTATCAGAACCACTATCGAAGGTGGAGGATGCGGGAGGAAAAGTGATCTTGCCAAGGACCTCAATAGGAGAAAATGGTTTTATCGCTCATTTTATTGATACAGAAGGTAACAGGGTGGCCTTACATTCAATGAAATGAAAGACCAAAGAATCTTCTTCGATCAAATAGTAAAAAAAATAAGTCAATATCCCCAGATAAAACCAGGGAAGATGATGAATTCTTCGGGTATTAAATACAAGGACAAGGTTATTGCCTTCTTCCACAATGATGAAATGATTTTCCGGTTGGGTAAGGACTTTGATCCTCACAAATTTGGTCTAAGGGAGGTAAAATTACTCAATCCGTTTAAGAACAAAGGGCCCTTAAAAGGGTGGTTTGTGGTCAACAGATTTGAAAAAGAAAAGTGGGAGGACCTAACCCGAAAAGCGTTTGAATATGCTAAGTCTTTATAAATACATTTTAAACTTAAAATCTATCAATCATGGCAAATGCAGTTAATTGGTTTGAACTTCCGGCTTCTAACTTTGACCGGGCAGTGGATTTTTACAGCAACGTCTTTGGCATCGATATGCATCGGGCCAATATGATGGGCACCGATATGGCTTTCTTTCCTGCCGAAGACAAAGGTGTGGGCGGAGCGGTTGTTTTTGGCGAAGGATATGTTCCTTCCGATACCGGCTCTATAGTGTACCTAAATGGTGGTGAGGATCTGAGTGGTGCTCTTTCCAAGGTAGAGGATGCGGGAGGAAAATTACTTTTACCCAAAACCGCCATTGGCGAAAACGGGTTTATTGCTCATTTTCAAGATACCGAAGGAAATAGAGTGGCAATCCACTCTATGAACTAACCCCGCAGGTGTTAGTAATAGAGATTCCCTGTTTTCCAGGGAGTCTCTTATTTTTATTGTTATTTTACTCTGTCACCTATAAAAATGGCCCAACCATTAGAAATAATGGTTACTTATATTCCTCAATGATCCCACCGGTAAGCCTCATCAAAGAAACATTGGTATCCAACAAATTATAAATGGATTGCAACTCTTGAACAGCCGCAATTAAACGGCGGTTTTGCACGGTCCGAAAATCGAAGGAATTGATGGTGCCATTCCGGAATTTTTCTTGTGAAATTTGCAGGTTCAAATCTGCTACTTCTCTCTTTCTTCGGTTAATGCCATACAATTGTCTTCTTATGTTGTAACTGTCATAAGCCTCAGACAAATCCTTGTAAAGGGATAACTTTAATCGATCAGTTCTTACATTTTCAATATCTTCCCTGACAATGGCGTTTTGTATGGCCCGTTTAATCTTTCCACCATTAAACAGGGTGAAAGCGATGGTAAAATTGCCATAATACAGACTGGTTTCTGAGTTTAACGGATCGGGAGGGCCGGGAATGGCGACTAAACTTCCGTCCGGTTGTTGATCGGAAAAACTCGCCTCGCTCAGATCAAGTCTGGTCCTGGTATTGCTAAATCCAGAGGTAAAATTTAGACTCGGGTAGCGCTCGACCTTGCTTATCTGTAAATCATATTTGACGATAGACTGGGTCAGGTACTGCTTTTTCAAGTCTACATTGTCGCTGTTCATTTTTGCCACCAAATCATCGAACCGATAGTTGATGGGTTCAAAGGTTACGCTATCAGGAAAATTATAATCTTTATCCGGATCATCCTCCGCCAATAACAGGTTCAAACTCCTCAGGGAAGAACGATATGTAAGTTGTTGATTGATATAATTGGTAGAGTCAGTAAGGTAATTACCTTCCTCCAACAAAAGATCAGCAGTGGATGCTCCGCCTAGTTCTTTTTTGAGCACCAGGTAACTGTATCTGTCTTGGGAAAGGTCCATTTGCTTTTGGAATTCATCCAAACGTCGCTTTTGCAGTACCGCAGTATAATATCCCAAAATAATGGATTGAATAGTATTGGATATGACGATAGAAGCATTACCCTCAGTTTCCCTTTGCAACTGCTCCAGCCGTTGTTTTGACATCTGCACTTTAAATCCGTTAAAAAGGGTCCAATCCAAGGTCACTGATGGCACCAAGCTATTGGCTACCAGTCGATCTTGTATTTGAAAAGGGGTGGCAGTTTTTATATTATCGGTAAGGCTGTTATTCTGGGCCAGGTTAAGGTTCAATTGAGGCCATCTTCCAGCCTCACCCCAATTATTGTTATTCCTGGCAATGTCGATGTTTTTGCTTTCTATTTGTATATCATAGTTTCTGGCTAACCCGGATTGGATAGCCTGGGAAAGTGATAGTTGCTCCTGCCCCACCACCGGACCACTGATTGTCAAAATAAAACAAAGTATTATTGCTGTTGACTTCATAGAAAAATAGTTGTGTGTGTGGGTTAGTTATCCTTTTCTAATGCCTTGGGTTCACCATCGTAAGGGGTCTCTGATCTTAAATCCTTTGCAAGTTCATCTATCAAAGCATTTCTCTTTGCATCAATTACGGCCCTTTCAACATCTTCCCGAGTGGGTTTTTGACCGGTCCACAACCACTTGAGATGTCTTCGCACATCATTAAATAATAATATCAACACCGGAAAGAACAGTAAAATAATGATGGTGCCTATCAATACACCATAGGCAACAGACACCGCCATAGGAATTAAAAATTGTGCCTGGAAACTGGTTTCCCTGATCAAAGGAAAAAGACCCAACACCGTAGTGATAGAGGTCAATAATATGGGTCTGAATCGTGTCAATCCTGCATTGAAAGCGGCTTCTTCGGTAAGCATCCCTTCTTTGAGATTGCTATTAAACTTTGCCAGGAATACTACCGCGTCATTGATGATCACTCCCGATAAGGCGATCATCCCCCAGGCACTTAAAAGCGACACCGGTATACCTTCAATGCCGTGGCCGATAGCTGATCCTACCCACCCCAAAGGGATCATCATCATGATCAAGATCGCTTGCGAAAAGGACCTGAAAGTGAGCATGATAAGGAAGAATATGATCAGGAATGCCATACCAAAGAAAGTTCCGATCTCTGCCTGAGCTTTGGCGCTCTCACGAGATTGTCCACCCATATCAATTTTTACTCCCGGAAACTGAGCTAGCATTTGAGGAACAATATCATCCTCCACTTTTTTAATAATAGGTGGCACTTCGATATTGGGATCCACTACATCGGCTTCTACAGTGATAGATCGCACCGTATTGTAGTGCCTGATCCCGGCAATACCACGTTCTATAGAGTATTTGGCCAATTCTTTAAGCGGGTACTCCTGCCCATTGGTAGTTTTTATTTTCATGTCTTCCAGTTGTCCCACATTAAGTCTTCCTGATTCCGGATATCTCACCCAGACCTTTACCTCATCCGTACCTTTTTGTAGTCGCTGTACCTCTTCACCAAAAAATCCCTGGCGTATCTGCTTGGTTACTTCGTTGTGGGTCAATCCTAAAAAGTATGCTTCCGGTATAAGTTCAAACAACATTTCGCGATTACCAATGGCCAGATCATCAGTAATTTCCTTAAGATCAGCCAGTCCCTTCAATTCCTTCTTCAAATAATCTTTGGCTTTATCCAGTTGGTCCTGATTACGCCCCAACAACTTGACAGATACAGGTTTTCCGAATCGATGTTGAGCGCCTATAATGAATTTTTCAGCCTCAGGAACGTCTCCGATTTTTTCCCTGATACGATCGATAAGGTCATAGGTGGTGATGGGTGTGTCATCCAATTCTTTGTAAAAAACGTTTATGCCACCGGCATGGGTTCCTTGATCAGATCCATTCATGGTAGTTCCGGTCCCACTAAAAGTGAACTTTATATAATCAACGGTATCTTTGTGTTCCCTCATTAGGTCATCGTTGACCTGCCATACCTTGTCTTCAAAATCTTTAAGGTAATTTTCGACGGTGTGCTCCCTGGTGCCTGGTTTTAATACCAGTTCAATCTGAAAATTGGTAAAGGGTATATTGGGGAAAAATGTTGACTTGATTATTCCCCCACCAAGTAACCCTCCCATAATGGGAAAAATGGAAATTAATATTGCCAATGAAATGAATCGATATTCCATGGTCCATTTTAAGAATCTCCCATACAGACCATAACGCAAATAGTCGATAAACCCGTTGATCTTTCCTCTGATCCTGGCGCTGGTACTTCCAGCAGTCTTAACAGTTAATATCTTGTGACTAGCCAGATGAGCAGGTAATACAAAAAATGCCTCAGCCAATGAAAATGCTAAACTAGCAATTACCACGATGGCCATATCACGCAAAAATTCAAATCCTCCGGTCAGGAATAACAAAGGAGTAAAAGCCACAATGGTAGTGGTCACAGAGGTGGCTACCGCTGGTAATACCTCCATGGTACCGTTAATAGCTGCGGTAATGGGATTTTTGGTTTTTTCGAAATGAGCAAATATATTTTCGGCGATTACAATACCGTCATCCACCAGGATCCCTACTACCATGATCATCCCAAACAAGGAGATCATATTAATGGTAAGGCCAAAAAAAGAACCGATGAAGAACATACCCAGGTAAGATGAGGGAATACCCCAGGCTACCCATAGCGACAATCTGATGCTCAAAAAGGTGCCCAAAGCAATAAATACCAAAATCAATCCAAGTAGCCCATTGCCGTACAACATCTTCAATCGCTGACCCAGGTAATCCATGAAATTAAATGCCACCTCTAAGTGTACTTCCGGGTTGTTCTCATTGAAGTCTTTGGCGTACTGGATCACAAATTCAGAGATCTCTTCCAGATCCTCATTTTCCAACCGTTTCACTTCCAGAAAGACCGCCCTTTTGCCATTGATGGTCCACTTATTCGGCCGGTCGGACCATTGCTCTTTAATGCTGGCAATGTCTCTTAACAATAATTTGGATCCATCGCGATTAGACCTTAGGACGATCTCACTTATCAGGTCTGCGTCGGTCTGTTGCGCATTGGAACGTATCAATATCTCCTCATCCTGAGCCTTAATTGATCCGGCGGAAATATCCATATTATTTTTCCTAACCGCATCTACCACCTGATCAAAGGTTAAATTGTATCGCAACAGGTTATCCTCGGGGACTTCAATGGATATCTCTCTTTCAGTAAAACCCGTTACATTTACCTGGGAAATAACCCCCGAGTTTATCATGTCATCTTCAATTTCTTCTCCCAGTCGTTTCAGGGTCAACAGATCAACATCCCCGGTCAATCCTATCCACTGGGCAGTGGTTTGAGGTTTCTGTTTATAAATAATGGGTTTCTCTGCACTAACCGGAAACGAACTAATACCGTCTACTGAATTTTTGATTTCAGTATATAACTCATCTATGTCATAACCTTTGAGTGTGACCACGGTGATATTGGCAAAGTTTTCCGAAGATTTGGAATACATTTCATCAATACCCACTATGTTGTGAATGGCCTCTTCAATCTTTAGGGTTACGCCCTCCTCCATTTCCTCAGGAGAAGCTCCAGGATAAGCAACCTGTATAACAATATTTCGCGGTTCACGGGTAGGAAAAAATGATTTATTGGTATTCATCAAGCTCAAGGCACCACCCACGATGGTGAGAGCTATAATGATATTTGCAAGAACCGGATAGCGAACAAAATATTCTATAGTACTGCGCATAGTTTATGATTTATTGGCAGTAAGGGTTACACTGGTGGAAGAACTTTCTTTTTCTGATAGCTTCCAAACCCTCATGTTGTTATGAGCGTTTATTAAAGGCTCTACCACCAGGTCCTCCCCTTCTCCAAGTCCGGAAAAGACCACCGATTGAGGATTTATTTTATGGATCTGGATATCCCTAACCTTTAAAAGGGTGTCGGCCACAACAAAGACCTGGGTTCCATTAAAAATGGCATTTCGGGGTATCTCCATGGAATTTTTTACCTTTTTACCAGGTATCTCTGTTCTTAAATATAATCCATCGTATATCCGATATTGATTGGGAGATATTGAAATAAATACGTCAATGGATTGGGTATTCTGATTGACCAAATCACCAATTCTAACAATATTACCCTTCCAGGATTGTTGGCCAGTTTTTGAAAAAATTTTTACTTCGGTTCCCTCAGTCAACCAGGCTACATCTTTAACCTCTATTGCAACTTCCAATTCCAATTTATCTGTTCTGAAAATTCTGGCCACTTTATTGCCGGGGTTTACATAAGATCCTGATTGTAACACTACTTCTGAGATACTTCCATTGAAAGGAGCATATACCTTATACTTTCTCATGTTGGCTTCCGCGCTCTTAATGGAATAGTAGGAGTTAAAAATATTTTTAGTAGCCAGAAAAGTTTTCTCTTTGGAATCAATCCTTTTTGGGAGAAGGGGCAGGTTCTTTTCCAGATCGATAGAGTTGAAGTAATTCTGCCAAATGTTAAAACTTTCCGGATAATCAATTTTAAAATCCGGCAATATTGCCGCCAGATCACTTAAAAAATTACTCTTTTGTGCTTGCAGTTTGAATTTAGCCTCAGTGTCATCTATGATACATATTAACGTGCCCTTGGTAAACTTTTCACCTGGTTTTAGTGTAATGGCACCCTCAGTCATGATCCCGGAAATCTCGGCAATCAGATCCAAAGACTCAGCACTTTTGACCCTGCCAAAGACAACCACTTTGGTATCGATATCAGTGTATTCTACCTTTATAGTTTTAACATATTTTCTTATAGGTGCTTCTTTTTTTTCTTCAGGCTCCTCTTTAAGAGTAGTTAAAAATATACTCAGTCCTATGGATCCTCCTATGATGAGAGCCGCTGAACCGATTATAATGATTTGCCTAAGCTTCATAGTTTTATTTTCAAGATATATTCCAAATGCTATTACGGTACTTTGTATTACAAGGTTCTATAAATAACAGCAATCATTAAAAACTTAGTTTTACGACGAATCTTAGTGGTGAAAAGTTAAGGATATTGGAGTTTTTTGCAAAATTCCGGTAATCAGAGCAAAGGTTAAATTAGATTTACTCAAACGGTCGGGATTAAGTTTGAACGCGATAATGAGTGAAAGGTATATCGGTTAGTAGCAGAAGTGTTGACAAACCAAGGTTAAAATGATCTTTTCAATTTAATGCTGGCGGTCAACATACTGGAGACATTTCCCGCCTCATCCCTAAA
>JAPUIM010000171.1 GCA_027297025.1 Bacteroidota bacterium
TCTATTAAGTAAATTATTCATCAACAATTCACCACTTGGTGCGTAAATTTATTTAACTAAATAGGAATTATAACTCATTAATTGCCATAGAGTTCCTATAATATTTTGGTCATTTTCAGAATCGTGCACATCATCAAAAAAATAAGTGAACCATGTTAAATTCAGTGACCGAGTACCAAAGGAAGGCGTACACCAGTATCCAAAAATTTAGGATTTTCGACAATGAATTTTTACCCTTCATCGATTCCATGTACAACTTCGCTTTTCGTTTAACATTCGATGAGGATGATGCCAAAGACCTGGTTCAAGAGACCTATCTAAAAGCATTCAGGTTTATCAATTCTTTTCAGGAAGGAACTAATGCCAAAGCTTGGTTGTTCCGGATATTGAAGAACAGCTTCATCAACGACTTTAGAAAAAAAAGCAAAGAACCGGCTAAAGTCGATTATCAGGAAGTTGAGACTTATTACAATTCGGATGATGTAAATCGGCCCATCACTAGTGACCTAAGAGTTGAATCGCTCCAGGACATGATTGGTGATGAGGTATCGATTGCATTAAATTGCTTGGCGGTTGATTTCCGAACGGTAATTATTTTATGTGACCTGGAAGGATTCACTTATGAAGAAATGGCCAAAATTCTGGATATCCCAATTGGTACCGTAAGGTCTAGGTTGCATCGAGCCCGTAACTTGTTGAAGGTTAAACTTCATACATATGCCGGTTCCATGGGATATAAAGTTTACTAATTAATACTATGGCAATAAACTTTCCCCAGTGGTTTAAAGGGGTATACCAAACCAAAAGTGATGATTTTTCTGATTGTGATCGGTGCTTGGAAGTATTACAATTGATAATTGATGGAGAGGCCGATCAGGAACAACAACTATATTTTAGTAAGCATATTAAGAACTGTGTGTCCTGTCTGGATCACTACCACTTGGACCAAGAGATTAAGAATCTTATAAAACAGAAAATTGAGATAAAAAGTGTACCTTCAGATCTTATAGAATCCATCAGAAATAAGATCCTGGAAACCGCTTGAAGCAAACAGGTAAGGTAATCATTTTTTCAGCCCCATCTGGTTCTGGGAAGACCACAATAGCCAAACATCTATTGTCTAAAAATGATAATCTGGGATTTTCCATTTCAGCCAGTACCAGGGATAAGCGAGGAAGAGTTGAAGTTGACGGAATAGACTATTATTTTCTATCTCCTGAAGAATTTAAGTCCAAAATAGACAACCATGAATTCATAGAATGGGAGGAGGTATATCAGGGCAACTATTATGGAACTTTAAAATCTGAGATAGAAAGATTATGGTCTGAGGGAAAACATGTGGTATTCGACGTGGACGTGAAAGGGGGGTTAAATCTAAAAAAATATTTCGGAGATCAGGCGTTGGCTATATTCGTAAAAGTGCCATCTATGGAAATTCTCAAGGATCGTTTGGGTCTGCGGGATACGGAAACTGAGGATAGTATTTCACAGAGGCTCTTTAAGGCGCGTTTTGAAATTACGTTCGAAGATAAATTTGACCAAGTCCTTATCAACAAAGATCTGGACCAGTCTCTCACCGAAGCCCAAAAACTAGTAGATGATTTTATTAATAGCTGAGTCTGATTAAATTTAGGCTTATCAATAAGGTTTAAACTACGTGCGAATCGGACTGTTTTTTGGTTCCTTTAACCCTATACATATTGGTCATTTGATCATAGCCAATATCATTGCTGACAGTGATGAAGTAGACCAAGTCTGGTTTGTAGTCTCACCACTAAATCCCTTTAAAAAAAGCAGCAAGTCACTTATACACGAATTTGATCGATACGATATGGTTGAAGCGGCAAGCATGGACAGTTATAATCTAAAGGTTACGGATGTTGAATTTAACCTTCCCAAACCTAGCTATACCATCGATACACTGGCCTATTTATCGGATAAGCACCCAGAGGATCATTTTAAATTGATCATTGGAGAAGATAATTTGGAAAGCTTTCCAAAATGGAAAAACCATCAACAAATACTATCACAATACGGATTATTGGTATATCCTCGTCCAAGGGCGGCAAACTCCCAACTATTTACACACTCCAAAGTAAAGGTGATCGACGCCCCAAAGATTGATATTTCTGCGACTTTCATAAGAGAACGGATCTCTAAAAATAAGTCGGTGAAATACTTAATTCCAGCAGGTGTATGGGAGTTGATTGAAAAAAGGAAATTATATCACTAACGGTTATACCGTCATAATATCCTGTTCTTTCTGGGTCAGAAATGAGTCAATTTTTTCGGAGTATTCCTTGGTTAATTCTTGCACCTGGTCCTCTCCACGTTTGATATCATCTTCCGAAACTCCTTCATCTTTGAGATCTTTAATAGTATGAATGGCTTCATGCCTGGCATTTCTAACGCTAATCCTTCCTTGTTCTGCTTCACCACGGGCGTGCTTAACTAAGGTGACTCTTCGTTCCTCAGTTAAGGGTGGAATAAAAATCCTGATTAACTCACCATCATTTTGGGGATTGAGCCCCAGGTCACTATTGAGGATGGCTTTTTCTAGTTCTGGGATCAATGTTTTTTCCCATGGTTTCACTAGGATAGACCTGGGATCAGGAGCGTTGACAGATGCAACTTGATTTATAGGTGTCGGATTTCCATAGTAGTTTACCATCAATCCATCCAATATTTGAGGCATGGCCTTTCCAGCCCTTACTTTTAACAGCTCGCCCTTTACATGTTTGAAGGCCTTTTCCATTGCTTCTCTCGCCAGATCTAGCACAAGTTGTATTTCTTCCATGATCTTTAGTATTGTTACGCAGTGATTAGAGTTCCTACTTCTTCTCCTTCCACCAACTTTACCAAATTACCGGGCTTGTTCATATCAAATACGATGATAGGCAAATTATTTTCCATACACAAAGTGAATGCGGTCATGTCCATTACGTTCAGGCCTTTCCGGTAAACCTCTTGAAACGAAATACTGGAAAAACGGGTGGCATTGGGATCTTTCTCAGGATCTGCTGAATACACTCCATCTACCCTCGTCCCTTTCAGTATTACATCCGCGTTTATTTCAATCGCCCGTAAACTGGCAGTGGAATCGGTGGTAAAATAAGGATTTCCGGTACCTGCTCCAAATAGTACAATGCGTCCTTTTTCCAAATGTCGGATAGCCCTCCTACGAATAAACGGTTCACATACTTGCTCCATGTTGATCCCGGACATTAATCGGGTAAACACTCCTTGATTTTCCAATGCACTTTGAAGCGCCATGGCATTGAAAACAGTGGCCAGCATACCCATATAATCTCCTTGCACCCGGTCAATACCCGAACTCTCAGCTTCTACTCCTCTAAAAATATTACCCCCTCCTATAACAATGGCCACTTCCAGGCCTAGTTCTTTTACTTTCTTGACCTCGAGGGAATATTGTTTTAGCCTTTCCGGGTCAATTCCATAGTTTTTCTCACCCATTAAGGCTTCCCCACTTAATTTCAACAGGACCCTTTTATATTTCATTAGTAACTAAAATTGATTCAAATCTACTGGATTAATTATTACTTTTTAAAATTCAATTAGCACCTGGTTTTTTTCTACGCTTTGTCCTGGACTTACCATAAGGTTTTTTACTACTCCATCTCCTGCAGACTTGAGCACATTTTCCATTTTCATGGCTTCTAGTACCAACAAGGGATCGCCTTTTTTAACCTCCGTTCCGTTTTTCACTTGTATGTCTATGACCAAACCGGGCATGGGAGCTTTCAATATTTGTAAAGTTGTATCCTGAGTATCACTCATACCCCATTTTTCCAACAATAGATCAAGACGGTCTTTCAACCTAACTTGATATATTTGGCCGTTTATTTTAATCCTATATTCTTTGCTATTGGAATCCTGGGATAATAGTTCTGCACTATACGATTTACCATCCTTTATGATGTGATAATAATTTGTTTTGATCTTTCTAAGGTCCAAATCAAAATCCTTATCGTCTAGTATAACTTTCCCGTCATTTGAATTTATTTCGAATGATTTGGGATTGGAGGGTGTAATGCCAATCTTTTGTACAATGGCTTTGAGCATTGTTCTTAATTTGAAAATTTAAATATAGTTGAAATTGCAAGAATATATTTTCAATCTTTGACAAATTTTAATGCAGCAAATGTCCAGAAAACTTATTCAATCCATCCTTTTATTTACATTTCTTGGGTCTTTATTAAGCTGTAAAGTACAACAGTCAACTACGGTGGGTTCAACTGATGAAGCAGGGGCAGTTTCATCAACAGAATTAGAGAAATCATACCCTGCGGAACTTCTTCCATTGATTTATCACCCTCAACCCTCCCGCGAAAATGATTTGATCCACACCCTATTGGAAGTGAAGTTCGATTGGAAAAATCAGCAGCTGATTGGAAAGGCCCGCCTTGAGCTTAAACCCTACTTTTACCCCAAGAACCAACTGTTACTAGATGCCAAAGGTTTTGAGATAAGTGGTATTCATCTGATAAGAAACGATGTCAGAAA
This sequence comes from Bacteroidota bacterium, assembly GCA_027297025.1. Lineage (GTDB taxonomy): Bacteria > Bacteroidota > Bacteroidia > Cytophagales > Cyclobacteriaceae > JAPUIM01. The sequence goes on from JAPUIM010000171.1 coordinate 4,525, forward strand.
AAAACTCGATTATGAATATGATGGTTTGATGATTTACATTGAGTTGGATAGGGAATACAACCGAAACGAACATTATCTGGTAGAGATTGATTATATCGCAAAACCCTATGAATTTGTAGAGGACGATCCATTCAATCAAAATCCTTATAAAGGTTTGTACTTTATCAATCCAACTGGAGGGGATTCCTTAAAGCCAAGACAAATTTGGACCCAAGGAGAGACAGAATATAATTCCATATGGTTTCCAACTATTGATCAACCCAATGAACGAACCACTCAGGAAATGTTTATCACCACCGATACTGCCTTTACCACCTTGTCCAATGGGGTATTGGTATATTCTCAAAACAATGGAGATGGTACCAAGACCGACTATTGGAAGATGGATCAACCCCATTCCCCCCATCTATTCATGATGGCCATTGGAGAATTTGCAATAGTAAAAGATCATTGGAGTTCCACAAACAAACAGATAGAGGTGAATTATTACCTGGAACCGTCTTATAAAGATTATGCCAAGCAAATATTCGGCAACACTCCTAAAATGTTAAGTTTTTTCTCCAATCGTTTGGGATATGAATTTCCATGGCCCAAATATTCACAGGTTATAGTGAGAGATTTCGTGACTGGAGCTATGGAAAACACTACCGCTTCAGTGTTTATGGAATCGTTGCAGATGGACCATCGGGAATTAGAAGATGTGAACTGGGATTATATCATAG
>JAPUIM010000172.1 GCA_027297025.1 Bacteroidota bacterium
CGCAATGCCGATATGATGACCTTTGATATTACCGCTATAAAATCCAGTGATGCTCCAGGCAACGCTAATGCTCAACCCTTCGGCCTGTCCGGAGAAGAGGCCTGTCAGGTATGCTGGTATGCGGGGCTTAATGAGAAACTAAGTTCTGCCGGTTTTTATGAATATAATCCAGAATTTGACGATGATCATCAATCCACTGCCAGGGTAGTGGCCACTATGATCTGGTATTTTATTGAAGGCTTTTATAATCGAAAAAAGGAGCAGGATTATAAAAGCAACGACTATCTTAAATATGTGGTGACAATGGCCGGTGATCCCAATTCCATTATCTTCTATAAAAGCAAATTAAGTGAAAAATGGTGGATGGAAGTAAATTACCCTCAGGGGAAGGAAAAATACGCACGCAATTGCATTGTCCCTTGCAGTTATACCGACTATCAGGCAGCCAATGAAGGTGAATTACCGGAACGCTGGATTAGCACACATGCCAAATTGATCTGAATTAGTGCTAATTAATAGAATTATTCATATATTCCTCTGAATATCAAGCCACAGATATGAAAAACCATGGAGGAAATAAACAGTCCTGAATCAAAAATTTCAAATCAAGCATCAATAGGAGACCGGTTGTTAGGTGGGTTAATCGACTGGATTGTCGTTCTGGTCATTTACTACCTATTAAAAGGTTTAGTAGGTTGGTCGTTAAGTTACCTGGTTGCTGCTGCGTATATCCTGGTACGTGACGCCTTACCTTTTCTGGAAGGTCAGAGCATTGGAAAAAAAGTCATGAAAACCCGAGGTGTACATGAGGATTCGGGTGCACCCATCACCAATGATTATCGGACTTCATTCCTTCGTAATATTTTTTTATTTATTCCTATTGTCAGTTTAATAGATGCCTTGTTCATTTTTAGTGGGGACCGCAAACGCCTGGGTGATAGGATAGCAAAAACCATTGTGGTTTACCATAAATAACTCTGTAATCGCCTCGGCGGAATCAAAACCTACATAACGTTGGTAACACCGGGCATGGGAATTAGATAATTCCCGCTTTCATCTGGCATGTCAGGCATCTTTGTATCCCAGGTAAATTTTTCGGGTAACAAACTGCGTTTGGATTTGAGTACATCATCAAGGTTCATAATCTGACCTGAGTGCATGGCCATTCTTCCCATGATGGTTGTTAGGGTGCTTTTCGCTCCCCACTCGGTGTCATTTCTAGGAGTCTCGTTAAGAATTGAATGAAAAAACACGTCGTGCTCCACTTGATAAGGATTGGGATCCTCCCGGTCATCGTGGCGCCAAATCACTTTTTTATTGGCATCGTAAATCCGGGATTTTTCATCTGCTGAACCTGAGTTACACTTAACGTCAAACCCTATACCGCTCCAACAATTATTAATGTTCATGCTTTGGACATGCATCTTAATGCCGTTAGCATATTCAAATTCCACATAGTGGTGGTCGTAGGTATTACCCTGATTAGGTCCACTAAATACCTGGCGTCCACCGATTCCACGGGCTTGTACCGGAAAGTCCTGCATCAACCAGTTCATGGCATCAAGAGGATGGATGGTTTGCCCTGCTAACTGCCCGCCCCACAACCAGGTAAAGTAGCGCCAGTTTCTCATTTGGTAGTCCATTTCTGTTTGCCCCGACTTGCGTGGATGTATGGTCGGTGCACCCACGTTGTAGTTTACCGCTATGGAAGCTATATCACCCATGATACCACCACGAATCTGCTTAAATAGCTCCTGATAAGCCTTTTTATACCTGTTTTGCAGCCCGACCACTACCGACAGTTTCTTTTGGTCTGCCAGCTTAGAAACCTCCATGATCTTGTGATACCCGGGTACATCTACCGCCAATGGTTTTTCCATAAACACGTGTTTATTTGCCTGGATGGCAGCTTCGAAATGTATCGGTCTAAAAGGAGGAGGTGTTACCAACAATACCGCATCCGATCGTTCAATCACTCTTTTATAAGCATCAAACCCTACAAATTTATTGGTTTCAGGGACATCAACCTGATCTGCCTCCACATTCTCCAATATTGCGCTGTACGATTTATCCAATCGGTCTCTAAATGTATCACCCATGGCCACCAATTTGACAGCCTTAGATGCCTTAATAGCCTGAACCGCAGCCCCGGCTCCTCTGCTACCACTACCAATCAACCCGATCTTTATTTGATCGCTGCCCTGGACATAAGCGCCTAAATGAGTTGGAAACGTTGCCAGTACCGTGCTTCCCGCGATAGCAGCTGACCCTTTTTTAAGGAACTCTCTACGTCCCGATATTGATGCCTTATTCATATTATTGGTTTTTTTGCTAAGGTAATAAATTATTGAGCGATCGAAAATAACCGCCAGGATATCCTCAACAGTGGTCTATTGATGAGAAACCATATCCCTCTAACCTGATTGTTGGAGACTTACAGCGATTTCCGCTGTCTGGTTCCAAACCCGGAATACGTTCTTATAACATATCTGTGCAATATCCTCTTCTGAATATCCTCTCCTGAGCAGCTCCTCAATGATATTTGGATATTGTGAAACGTCTTTCAGCCCTACCGGCAGGCTGTCCCCGGCACCATCGAAGTCAGAACCGAATGCTACATGATCAATACCCGCAAGGGAAACTACACGATCAATATGGTCCACTACCCTGGAAGTAGTTGAATAAATATAATGTTCCCGATGATACTGGTGCTTATAGTCTTTAATTTCTTCCTCAGAAAGTTCATCCCGGGTTTTCTGCCATTGCTTAAGATGCTTCTGAATCTCTTTATTGCTAGTGTTTGAGGCCTCATCGAGAAAAGTCGAACCAAAGGCAATTTGAATAACGCCACCTTTTAAGGCCAACACCTTTATCATGTCATCCGTCATATTTCTTTCCCAACCAGGAGTAAAATGTCGGCAACTACTATGGGAAGCAATTGCCGGGGCCTTTGAAATCTTCATCACCTGATAAAAAGCGCTGTCAGAGATGTGGGAAACATCCACCATAATTCCCACTCTATTCATTTCCCTGACTACCTTACTTCCAAAAGGACTTAATCCATTCCAGGTCCGGGTGGTATCATAAGATGAATCACAAATTAAATTGTCCTTTCCATGAGTCAAAGTGATGTACCTGATTCCTCGGTGGTAAAAATACTGTATGTTGCTTAAATCATTCTCGATAGGCGCGCCATTTTCCATGCCCATAGGTAAAGCAATTAGACCTTTTGCCACCAATTTTTCTACTTCCTGAGGACTCCGGGCAATGGCAAACTTTTCGGGATGCTGTGCTTGGATTTCCTCAACCAAATTGATCATTTTCTCTGCGAACTCCCTGGCCCCACCGGTTTCCTGATAAGAGGATGGTACATAAATAGACATAAAAGGAACATCCAGGCCACCTTCCTTGGCTCGGACAAAATCGAACTCTCCTAATTCTGTACGCACACTTATATCTTCCATAA
>JAPUIM010000173.1 GCA_027297025.1 Bacteroidota bacterium
ATCATGATGGATGGAAAGCCCCACTTTGTAAATTCATCTGCCTTTTTAGTCTACGATTCTATTTCAAATACTGTCAGGGATGACACCGAATTACTCAATAAGTATAGGTTTCCCAGCAAATATGTATTCAATGCTCCCGATCTATTGTGGATATTTGATGGTAAAGTGTGGAAATGGCTGGGAGATAGTATTCCTATTCAGCCCCAATTGGACTACCTGAGCTTATTTAAAGATCTTTCGCACTTGTCTTTTGATCCGCAATCAAATAAGCTATGGATAATTACTGCCAACAGTGAATTGTACAGGTTTGATGTGAATGAAGCCAATCCCTACATTTCCAACCATCGTCTCTTTTTAAAGTCAATCAAGGATCAACAAGGGCTGAACCTTTCCATCTCTAATTTGTCCTTAAAACAAGAAAACAGTCATGTTATCTTTGAATTCACCCAACCCGATTACCTTGGATTCACAGGTTTGGAATATCAATACAAATTGGAAGGATTAAACAAAAATTGGTCAAACTGGTCAGCCAACAGCAGTATTTCATTTCACTATCTACCTCCGGGCAAATATAAACTTCTGGTACGGGCCCGAAATTCCTTTGACCAGGTCCAGGAAATTGATCCTTACACTTTCAAGGTGATCCCACCCATTTGGAAACGTTGGTGGTTTTATTTAGGTGAAATCTTATTTTTTGGTTCGTTGCTGCTCTTCACTGCCCGGTTAAACCGGATCAGGCACCGATTCGGGGCGCTAAGCAGGGTGCTTACTTTCATGACCATTATCCTCACCGTAGAATTTTTGCAGACCTTGGTAGAGGCCAACTTGGCCATTAAAAGCTCCCCTATTGTCGATTTTTTTATTGAGGCATCTATTGCCTTCACTATTCTGCCGATTGAGCGGATCTTAAGAACCCTCATGGTCAAGAAAAAGTTCAAGAAAATGTTCAAGAAAAAGAAATCTTGAAGCCTAACCTCACCTCACCATACCAATCACCCTCAATTGTAGTATCCACCGAGGTGGGATTTACCTGTTAAATTTATTTGCTTTAGTTGTGAGAACCTCCTGGTGACCGTAAGGCTTTACCTTTTCAAGGTAGGACAAAGTTCTTATCTTTGCCCAAATACACAAAAGCCCAAAAATGAAACAAATTGCAGTCATAGGATCAGGTACCATGGGCAATGGAATCGCGCACGTTTTTGCTCAACATAATTATAAAGTTGCACTCATTGATGTTTCCACGGATATTTTAACTAAAGCTTTAAGTACAATAGAAAAAAACCTTGACAGACAGTTACAAAAAGAAAAAATAACTCAAGAAATTAAGGACGTAACCCTCGCCAATATTACTGCCCATACCGAAATTCGGGAAGGTATCAAGGACGCAGACCTGGTTATTGAAGCAGCCACCGAGAATATGAATATCAAGCTGGACATTTTCAAACAATTGGATAATGCAGCCCCAGCTTCCACCATATTGGCCTCCAACACTTCATCAATTTCCATTACTAAGATCGCGTCTGCTACCAAGCGTCCCGATAAAGTGATCGGTATGCATTTTATGAATCCGGTTCCAATTATGAAGTTAGTGGAGGTGATCAAGGGATACAACACCAGCGATGAGGTTACATCACAGATAATGCAGTTATCAGAAAAATTGGATAAAATACCGGTTGTAGTAAATGATTATCCAGGATTTGTTTCCAATCGCATATTAATGCCTATGATCAATGAAGCTATCCATACTTTGCATGAAGGAGTAGCTGGAGTGGCTGAGATCGATACGGTGATGAAACTTGGCATGGCACATCCTATGGGCCCCTTGCAATTAGCTGACTTTGTAGGATTGGATGTTTGTCTTTCCATATTAAAGGTTATGCATTCGGGATTTGGAAATCCTAAATATGCTCCCTGTCCCCTACTAATAAATATGGTAGAAGCCGGACATAAGGGGGTGAAAACAGGTCTAGGGTTTTATTCATGGAGGCATGGTACTAAAGATTTAGTAGTATCTGATCAATTTAAAAGATGAATTAGCATATCCTAAAAGCCTGGGGGAATTATTATTGCCAAATACCGTTATTATTGGATGATGAATAGTAGAAGAAGCATATTTTTAGTTCTGTTGATTACTTTAAGCCTAACCGCCTTATCTCAAAATCAAAATGTTAGCCAGGAGGTAAGAGATGCAGTGGCCATGGCTAAATCTCAAATGGATGAAGGTGATTATGCCTTTGCCAACAAAATATTTCGGAAAATTCTTAAAGAAAAACAAGTAATGCCCTCAGAGATGTGCTACTATTTTGCCGAGACCTTATTTATGCTGGAGCAGTATCAAAATAGTCAAAATTTTACCGATAAATACCTTGAATTAACCGGTAAAGCGGGGGACTATTATGAACAAATCATGGACCTCAGGAAATTGCTGCGACAAAAGGTGAATGCCAATGAATTCTGCGACTACTGCGATGTGAATGGGTATAGATTGGCCCCTTGCAGTAATTGTAAACAGCTGGGTAAAGTGCATCAAACCTGTCATAGGTGCAAAGGAGCAGGAGTTACTACTTGCAGACTTTGTTTAGGAGAGGGAGTTGTCATTCGAAAAAATCAACTTGGTGAAGATGAGTATCAATCATGCCCTCTTTGCGATTCTAAGGGATTTGAAACTTGTCAGTTGTGTTTGGGGAATAAAGAAATCGAAAGTACCTGTGAGGTCTGCTTAGGCAGTGGCAGGGAACGCACCCATCTAATCTGCAACCACGAACCACCTCTGAACGATGACTTCAGCATTCGATAAAATTAACGACAGTATTTTTCAATTGCCTCTTCAGCATCAAGCAACCCTAAGGCCTGGGCTAATTTAAAATCCTTACAAGCACCTTTAAAACTTTTTATGTGCACCCTTATGGCACCCCGGTACAGGTAGGCCTCACCATGATCCGGGTTGATATTAATGGCATTATTGTAATCGGTCATGGCATCCTGAATGTTACCCATGCGATGATTGGACCGTGCTTTTAAAAAAAATGCCTGTGCATTAGACCCGTCCTCTACCAATGCTTTTTCAAAGTAGAATAATCCCTGGTCAAAATCCTCAATGCGGTAGTAATAATTGCCAATGCTCAGCATGGCACTGACATTTTTTGGGTCAATCTTAAGCGTACGGTGGAAATCCTCCAAGGCTTTTTCATATTGTTCAAGTTCCTCATAGGCCCTGCCCCTGTTATAGATAGTTTTAAGGTGTGATGGCATCATTCGTAGAAACTCAGTGTATATCTGAACTGCTTTCTGGTATTTGCCCTCATTAAAATATTTATCTCCAAGGCGTGATCTTTCATCTTCACAGGATGAAAATAGTATGATTATAGAAAGGATGATAGTGAATTGTTTACCCATTAATGGAGTTATTGACAGGGAAGCTCAAAATAAGTTTATAAACCAGCTATATGCTATTGGGCAAATTAATATCAAAAACTACAAAAACTGAGATAAGAACTTGTCAACCTCTGCCCAGTATGCTTTTTGATCATAAAATTTCTCCCATAGAGCCCTGGATCCATGGTTGCCG
>JAPUIM010000174.1 GCA_027297025.1 Bacteroidota bacterium
CTGAGGGGACCGGCTTGCCTTCGTAATCCTTGATTGTTCCCGACACGCTCCCCGAAGGTCGTAGTCGAATATCCGCATCGTGCACATCGCCCGATACGGCAACCTGGAGACTCTTGCCTCCGAAGCCATGACCCTTGGCAATGGCAAACACAGCGGTCAATCCCGGCAGAATACTTTCGAATCGATAGCTTCCGTCTGGGCCTGTCTCCGTTACGCGAAGACTTCCCCCGAGCCCCTGTTCAAAGCAGCCAAGGAGGGATGATTTTCACCCAATACTTTACGTTGAATGTTCAATGCTTGCTCGTAAAGATTTTTCGCCTCATCCAAACTACCGGTGTAAATATATAACATGGCTAGATTGGCTAGCGAAGAAGCATAAGAGGGGTGATTTTCTCCCAGAATTTTTTTATTGATCTCAATGGCTGTTTGGTAAGATTCACTGGCCCCCGAAAAATCCCCTAATTGACGTTGCAGACTGCCCAGGTTGTTGAGGGCTTGAGCATAAGTGGGATGTTGCGACCCGTAAAAATCGAGATAAATTTGAATGGCTCTTTGGTACATGTCAAGAGCTTTCCCATAAGCCTGGTTATTCTCATAGTAGTTGGCCAGGTTATTTAAGATGGTTGCCAACTCCGGATCTTTATTGCCCAGTGCTTGTTCATATATTTCCAGTGCAGTTAAGTATTGGCCTTCAGCCTGATCATAATTACCCAGTGTTTGGTGCAGATTGGCTAGATTATTCAATGATTCTGCATATTTTAACCGGTAGACATCACCAGCATTTTCCCAGAGTCCAATGGTTTTCAACAGTGAATTTTCCGCTGAACTGTATTCTCCCATGGCTAGGTAGAGATTGCCCAAATCGTTTAAAGCCATAATATATTCCGGTTCAGGAACATCTTCAGAGGATGGGAATAAATCTAATGCCTGCTCAGCATAGGTAAGGGATTTTTGGTAATCACCGGCCCTCATTAGCAAGCGGGAGGCGTGTCTAAGTGTGGTGGCATGGGTAGTGGGATCCGGCTCGTGTTGCTGCTTGATTAATTTCAACAGTCTTTCAAAATAGGAAGTAGCTTGATGATAAAGGCCCATGCCTTCATAAAGAAGGCCCAAATCCTGTAATGTTTGCAAATATTCATTTTGGTATTGGCTGCGTCGTGATTGATAAAAAATAATGGCTTCAAGGTAAAGATTTTCGGCTGATAAGAATTCACCGGTTTGTTGGTATAGACCAGCAAGATTTGCTGCCGATAATGCATATTCTTCATGCCTTTTGCCATGAATACGTTTTTTAATTTCAATTGCCTCCTGAAAATAGGTGGTGGCATTTTGATATTGTTTGGTATTCACATAACACAAACCCAGGTCATTGATCAGCACTGCGTAGTTGGGATCGTCTTTGCCTATATCAGCTTCAGCAAGTTCCACGGCCCTGCTTAATAATGAAATGCACTTGCTCCAATCACTGCCCCAATACAGTTCAGTACTGTCATAAAGATTGATCCAGTTTTGGCCCATGATTATTTGGGATGGACTGAATAACCAAATTAGAATTATGGTTTTGAAGTGAAATCTTCCAATTAAAGTAAATAGAAATCCCAGTATCACGGTCGCTGTAGTTGAGTAAGGCGCTTTTTATTTAATTCAGCGGTCATAAATTAAACAATTTTTGTCAAGCAACCTACTGCCCGATAAAACACGAGAGTGTTCCCATAAGCTTCAAAAAATCAGGCTGATTCCAGTTTCTTTAGAAGATCCCTAACCTCCTGGTAGGATCTTAAGCTAAACATGGCGGCGGACGTTTTACCCCCAACTTTTATTGTATATGAATTTTCGGGTGGCATGGCTTTAAAGGTATCCTCATCGGTCAAATCGTCACCTATAGCCATGATGAAGTCGTAATCATCCTTATCCAGCCATTTCAAGGCGGCCCTGCCTTTGTTTACCCTCGAACTCTTTATTTCCACCACTTTATCTCCCTCGTGGACTCGAAGATTGCTGTCAGAGACCTTGTATTTAAGGTGACTCATCAATTCCCTGGTCCTTAATTCACCTAAGCCGGTCTCCACCTTCCTGTAATGCCACACCAGTGAAAAATCTTTTTCTTCTACAAATGATCCGGGAGTCCGGCTCACATATAGTTCCAACAGGTTGTTGATATCCTTTTTCCATTCATCCGTTAGAGTAACCAGGGTTTTCCAATCCTGGTCAAATTCTTTTAGCCATACCCCATGTTCGCAGATAAAATCCAAGTGGTATTTTCCCAACCAGATCCATAAGGTATCCCTGTCCCGACCGCTGATAATCACTACTTTGTTTTTCTTATTGGTGGTAAGGGTCGTCAGTATTTCTGTTAATTCCTTATCCGGTTTGGACATTTTGGGATCGCCATTAAATGGAACAAGGGTACCATCGTAATCCAGGAAAATCAACCTTTTGCGGGCTCGTGAAAATTTTTGCCCCAAGTCCTTTAAGGTGACTTCGTCTAGTATTTTGGTGGTTAAAGCATCCTGTTTACTTTTCACCCTTTCCAATTCTTCCATGAATAGCTTAACCCAATGATGGATATTATACCGTTTCAGGGATTTCTGCATGATCTCCATTCTTTGCATCTGCTCTTCTACAGGCATGGTCAAGGAATTATACAGGGCTTCTACCAGTTGGTTGATATCGTTGGGATTGATAAGAATAGCATCTGAAAGTTCCTTGGATGCCCCCGCCATTTCGCTTAAGATAAGAACTCCCTTTTTATCCAATTTACTGGCAATGTATTCTTTGCACACCAGGTTCATCCCATCTCTCATGGGCGTTACTAGAGCTACGTTAGCCATCCGGTAAAATGCGCTTAATGCGTCCAGAGGCATGGACCGGTAAAAATAATGAATCGGGGTCCAGTTGATGCGACCATAGTTTCCATTGATACGTCCTACCAATTCGTCCACTTCTTCTTTCAATTCCTTGTATTTCCCCACTTGGTCGCGTGATGGTACCACAATCATAAAAAAAGAAACGTTGTTTCTGAATTCGGGGTATTTTTCCAAGAACAGTTCGAAAGCTTTCAGACGCTGCGGGATCCCTTTTGAGTAGTCTAGTCGATCAATGGACAATATGATCTTAATTTCGCCCAGAGAATTCCGGTA
>JAPUIM010000175.1 GCA_027297025.1 Bacteroidota bacterium
TCTCTCAAATCACGCTCAGGTGGTTCATATGAAGGTGGGAATAACATAAAAACAGCAATTAAACCCACTATAACTGCGGCCGGAATAATGTAAATGGTGCTTTTTTTAATTTTCACCATATTCTTTAATAATCATTAGGAATGAAAAAAGTAATAAAAGGAATTCCCTTTCAAGAAAAGACTTTACCCAAACTTGTGATCAAGATCATCTTTTGTAAATACGAAAATAAGCTAAGATGTAGAATAGCCCCCAGCTGATTAAAATTGCAGGTAGTACGAATCCCCACCAATCATTTGGGATCATTCCGAGGTTTTCCATAAGCCATAACGATCCTACAAGAAATGCGACCGCTCCACAAAATAGGACCCCAAATTTGTTTGGAAATCCGCAAAACCCATAATAGATTTTTCGGTCTGATTCTTTTTCGTTTCTAAATTCAGGGTTCATAATTCACTAGTGTTTGGTTTATACTTTTTACAAATAATTAATGCCAACCATTAATAATATGAAGCCGAAAATCAAAAAGAATTCCGTGATGCAAGTGGATGAAACTCCTGCCACCCCCACCGGGTTAGTTTGATTCTCGATTGAAATTTTATTTCTATCTAAAATTACTTCTTTCATTTTCCGATGTAGGTACTTCATAATTACAAATTGATGATCATGAAATTTTATTGTGTATCAACGCCAGTTTTTGTTTTTCCGAACCGCTTCATTTCCCATCCATCAATATTATCAAGGAATCCAGGACAATAATGTTCTTTGGTTTGATTGCCCGTGAGAATGGTGTAGAGTTGCGGAATGGATCTCATCTCACATCCAGGAGTACCAATGATGGAGGAAAGTATCATGGATGTTCCAAGGTGCAGATAGAGATAAAAGAGAAAGGCGTAAAGAAAATACACAAATGAGGTACCGAGCACCTGTCCTTCTGTGAATAGACTAAAAATAATTAGTCCGGCAGATAATAATATAAGGATGATTTGGGGTTTTCGGCCCCACTTTTTCCCAAAGCCAATGCTAACTACATGATTAACCACATAAAACGCCACGATCACAGCAAACCAGGTCATAGCATTATAATTTAAAGAATAAATTACTCCATCCCCATAGAGGATCAATGCATAAATGAAGTAAAAACAAGACAGGCCCAGTAAAAAGCGAACCATTCTGCCGATTACTAAAGGCTTTTCCAGTGTTCCTTTTTTATCAAAGTGGTAAACGCCTTCTTTACTAATAGTAGTCATCGTTTTTGAATTTAGTTAATCGTTTGATTTTAAATTAAGGTGGCAATCCATGTCTGATTGCTCCTGACCAAATTAACGCAAGGGGAAAGATAATTTCTGAAATAAAGGGATGTTTGGGTATTTTTAGGGGCCAATACGAACGCTAGTCCGGAATTCCATGTAAAATTTACTTTTCCGATCCAAAATTTCTGGATTTCAAGTTAACCAGCAATTGAATTAAGCGAATCAATTTTCCTGAATACCTCTTTGTAGCTGTCTTTTGATACTGGAATTAAATCCGGGAAGTTCTTTAATTGCAACTTGTAACCTCTGGCATTACCTGTCACCTTCACTACTTTTGCAAGATTTACGATAAAGGAGCGATGGCAACGAGCGATAAAAGAAACGGAGATCTGTTGTTCCAAATTTTTGAGGCTGGAACGGATTAGTTTGTTTTTCAATTGATCATTAACATTCCATACTATTTTAGCGTAATTGTCATAGGCTTGCATGAACAGTAGTTCGTCCACCGGGACTGCAATTTTCTCACTTTCACTTTCAGAATTCAACTCAATAACATTTCCCAATTTAAGATCATGGTAGTCTATTAACTTTTTGTTGAGGGACTCAGCTTTTTTCAGTTTGTTCTTAAGAGCACTAATATAGTTGACACTTATACATGCTACTGTGGGGAAAATACTGATTAATAATCCCGGTAAAAGACCGGCTCCAAAGTGGTCCATGATTGGCTGACACACCGGGACAAAATGCCAGTAAATTTCAATCATCAATAGTATGGTAAAAAGATTCCATATTGACCAGATCACCTCCTTTCCAATATTCCATGAATCCTCATCAAAGAATGCAGGCCAGGTTTTAGAAACTCCATAAAAATTTGTGGCACCACCAATAAAGATTGGAAAAGACATACTGGCAAGTAATAGAGTTCCATACTTACATTTCCAATCTTCCAAACCAAAAGGTTCAAAAATGATCATGAAAGCAGGGATCAAAAAGCTGAATGAAATTAACAGCTTGATACTGCTACTGTATGTTATATAGTAGGGATACGGTTTGTTCAGTATATCAAGAAATTTCCTGACCATTATCTACTTATTAAATCCGGTATATTACAAGGTTAGAACGTCAGGTATCCAGCCATTGTTTAAATTCCCTCACATTACTGCGGCTTACAAAAACATCTTTTGGTATTTCCGGGACTAACTCCAACTTTAAACGGTTGTTAAAAAATGGGTGGATGTTGTTAATTGAAGGGTGGGAAACCATAAACTGCCGGCTTATCTTGAAAAATTTGACTGGATCCAATCTGTTAGTGAGCTCCTCCAGGGAAAAT
>JAPUIM010000176.1 GCA_027297025.1 Bacteroidota bacterium
GTGTTCCCCTGATTCAGGATCAAACTCCATAAGGTTTACATACCCAGTGTGGTACCATTTGCCGTCTTTTAATTCCGCTTGAAATGGTATGGCTTGTCCAAATTCCGCTGATCCGGGTGGGTAATAGAACTTGATAACTTCGGTATATTTGTTTCCTTGCAGAGTATAGGTTCCTCCCCCCGTACCGTTAAGCTGGTCGTTTTCTATATCGTATTCGATCCAAGTGAAATGAGTGGGGGTAACATGCTTTTGATACATTTTGGTCCTGGAGTCCTGTCTTCCTGTGCTATCCTCATGACCAATTTCTACGGTTTTAATCAATCGCCAGGAACCTTCCAGCATATTTTCCATTGATTCTTCTTTAGCCTCCGGTTTAGTCTCCGATGTACAATTGTATAATAAAATTAAGAGAGAAACACTCAAGACCGTAACCAATAAATTTTTCATAGCAGTGGAGTTTTCCGATTCTAAAAATTATTTTGTTTTGGTTTAAATAGTTGTGGTCAATTTAGTTGAAATATCGGTTAAATCAAATAAATAATAGGCACCTGCAATCTGGGGGTAATTCTGTTAAAGAAATCATTAAAAATCCAACTAGGAATTCTTGAGGAAAAACCGGATTTATTCTTCAAGAATCAGTTGATTCTAAAAAAGAAAACCAGGATTAATAGATAAATAATTTTGTAAGAGAAGCAACTGGTGCTGGAATTAAAAACCTCTTTTTATGTCGACAAATTATTATTAGCTTTATTCGGGTTAATAAAATTCACTCCACAAATGGGATGCAGATAATAGAAAACATTTGGATTGGTTTTATTGTTTTTCTGGGGGTTTATTTCTTTTTGGGCTTTTTGTTTGGTTTATATTTTGTTTTTGCGGGAGTTTCCAACTACCTACTGATTACCGACAAAACCGGTTCCCCGCTACATGGCGAGATTTTACCTTTTGTAGGTTTGAATGTGGAAATGGAAGGGGAAGTGGAACAAGTGGATGATTGGCTAGTTTTAAAAGTCAACTTAAATGACATTGTACTCAGCACCACTGTAAATGGCTGGTTCGAAAACCTATTAACCGAACTTAAATTTATTGAGGACAACAAAATTTGTCACATACATCCAACATCTTTCATCAGTTTGTGTTACTAGAAAATATTCAGACTATTTAGTCCAGGAAATTAAACAGGTTCATTGAGTAAGGTAAAAACCAGTTTTTTTTGTCAAAATTGCGGCACCCAGTCTGCCAAATGGCTGGGCCGTTGTACCTCCTGTGGAGAATGGAACACTTTCGTTGAGGAGGTTATAGAAAGTTCTGATTCGGCCAGAACTACCTGGACTACAGATCGAACGAATCGTAGGACCAGCAAACCGGTAGCGCTGAGTGAGATTAACTACAATGATCAAAAAAGGATAGTATTAGAGGATAAAGAATTATCCAGGGTATTAGGAGGGGGTATTGTGCCGGGTTCGGTGGTTCTATTTGGGGGTGAACCTGGGATCGGTAAATCCACCTTGATGCTTCAGGTAGCTCTTCAACTAAAGAACAACAAGGTTTTATATGTTTCGGGAGAGGAAAGTGAACAACAGATTAAGATGCGAGCAGAAAGAATGGACAGTTTTTCTGAAAACTGTTATATACTTTCAGAAACCTCTACTCAAAATATTTTTAAACAAATCGAAATTCTAAAACCTGAATTATTAATAATAGATTCTATTCAAACCCTCAACACCTCACGTCTCGATTCCGCCTCCGGAAGCATTTCTCAAGTCCGTGAGTGTACATCAGAGCTAATGAAGTTTGCCAAGGAAACTGGTACTCCGGTTTTCCTAATCGGCCATATCACCAAAGATGGGATGTTAGCCGGCCCAAAGGTACTGGAGCATATGGTAGATACAGTATTACAATTTGAGGGAGATCGGCATAACGTTTACCGGATTTTAAGAACTACCAAAAACCGTTTTGGATCCAGTTCGGAGTTAGGCATATATGAGATGAACAGTTTGGGATTAATGGAGGTGCCTAATCCCTCGGAAATCCTGCTATCCCAACGTGAAAACTCATTGAGCGGGGTAACCATTGGGGCCACATTGGAAGGGAACAGACCCCTGTTGATAGAAATACAATCATTGGTGAGTCCTGCCACCTATGGCACTCCTCAAAGAAGTTCTACGGGTTTTGATTACAAGAGATTAAATATGCTTTTGGCAGTATTGGAGAAAAGAGGGGGTCACAAACTTACCATGCAGGATGTATTTCTTAATATTGCAGGAGGATTAAAAGTAGACGATCCGGCGCTGGATTTAGCAGTGGTGGTTTCCATCATATCCTCTCTTAAGGATACTCCGGTTAATACCGATATATGTTTTACCGCAGAAGTTGGATTGGGTGGAGAGATTAGATCCATCAATCGGGTGGAGAATAGGATATCTGAGGCGGCTAAGCTGGGGTTTAAAAAAATATATATTTCAAAATTCAATCAAAAAAACCTAAGCCAAAATAATTTGGAGATTGAAATCCTTGCAGTAAGCAAATTGAATCAGGTATTGTCTGTATTGTTTTGATAGAACAGGTAAAGAAGATGGAAGTATTGGGAATTGACATAGGCGGCTCGGGTATGAAGGGAGCCGTAGTGAATGTGGAAACTGGCAAAATGCTCAGCGAAAGATACCGGGTGTCCACACCACAACCGGCAAATCCACAAAATATGGCGGAAGCTTTAAGGGGAATTGTGCGGCATTTTGGTTGGAGTGGCCAAATAGGTTGTGGTTTCCCGGCAGCGATACTGCATGGTGTAGCAAAAACCGCAGCCAACATTGATGATAGTTGGATCGGAACTAATGTAGAAAAGCTTTTTTCAAAAACCACCAATTGTCTGGTAAAGGTAATAAACGATGTGGATGCTGCTGGATTGGCAGAGGTACACTTTGGGGTGGGAAAAAATGTAAGGGGCAGTATTATAATGATCACCCTGGGTACGGGAATAGGAACTGCCCTCTTCATTGACGGAATGTTATATCCCAATACGGAGTTGGGCCATATAATCATGAATGGTATGGATGCCGAACATTATACCTCCAATGAAACGCGAAAAACTCAAAATCTGGATTGGGATGAATGGGCTCAACGAATCAATGAATATTTGGCTTATATGGAAGCGTTATTTTGGCCGGATCTAATTATCATCGGTGGGGGAGGCAGCAAGTATCATGAACATTTCTTCCACAAACTAAAAACCCAAGCTGAAATCAAACCCGCCCACTTACTAAACGAAGCGGGAATCATTGGATCGGCTTTCTATACTACAGTAGCTCATTGAGTTTAAATTCTGGGAAATCCTCTGTATTTGATCATCCCCTCAATTCCCTGAAGTCCGCCGGTATGTAGGGCAACAACGGTAGAATTCTGAGGGAAAAATCCATTTGAAATCAAATCGTAAATACCGAGAAACATTTTACCCGTGTAGATAGGATCCAACAGGATCTCATTTTGGAGTTGGAATTTTTTCATGAAATCCACCAGATCCTGGGTAAATTTTGCATATCCTCCAAAATGGTAATCGTGGATTACCTGGTAATTATGGTACTTGGTTTGGTTGTATTCAAAGGTCAGTTGGTCTATGTTCTTTTCCAGGTTGGTAAAGCCTTTTAAAGCTGAGAATCCTAAAGCCCTTTTTTTACCGGTCAATCCCACCAATAAACCAGCTAAGGTCCCTCCGGTACCACAAGAGGTACACAAATAATCAAAATTAATATCAATGTCTTTTATGATTTCAGCACACCCTTTCAAGGCCAGTGAGTTAGAGCCTCCTTCTGAAACCAGATAAAAATCCCCAAACTGTTTTTTAAGTGCCTTGATATTTTGGACCAGATTTTTATCCCGATATTGCGACCGACTGATAAAATGAAGTTGCATGCCGCAATCCTGGGCAAATTGAAGGGTGGAATTCAAAGGTTGTGGTTTATCACCACGAATCACCCCTATGGTTTTTATGCCTTCCTCTTTTCCTGCAGCGGCAGTAGCGTAAATATGATTGGAAAAAGCACCTCCAAAAGTGAGGATAGTTTGACATTTCTGTTTGGCGGCCTCCAGATTATATTTTAGTTTCCGCCATTTATTGCCAGACATCAAGGGATGGATCATATCCTCTCTTTTTACCCAAAGGTTCACCCCATGCTGTTTCAAAATTGAATCAGTAATCTTTTGTAGAGGAGTATCACCTGCCTTCAGCATGGGCTACAAAGGTAATTCACCCAAACAATTAAGGAGAGACCCAAGTAGTAATTTTATATCTTTGT
>JAPUIM010000177.1 GCA_027297025.1 Bacteroidota bacterium
CAAACCGATCCACCGGCGGCTTCTACGATAGCCTGCCCAGCAGCGGTATCCCATTCCATAGTGGGTCCATGTCTGTAATAAATATCAGCTTCTCCCTCTGCTACCTTACAAAACTTCAATGCACTTCCTGCGGAAATTTTGTTGATCACATCATATCCGGCTAGTACATTTTCTTCCTCTGTGGAAGCATGGGATTTACTACCAATTGCGGTTAACTTCTGATGTTTATTATTTACTGCTAATTCTATGGGAGATTGGTTATTCGTTTTTTTTCTCGCGTATTTACCAACCTCCGCAAAATACACGGAATCTTTTACCGGTATGCCAATGACACCAAGCACGGGTTTTTTACCTTCAATCAAGGCAATATTCACTGTAAATTGCCCATTTCGTTTGAGGAATTCCTTAGTACCATCCAAAGGATCCACCAACCAAAAATATTCCCAGACTTTTCTTAAATTATAGGAGGTTTCCTCGCCCTCTTCGGAGATGATGGGTATACCATCGTCCAATCTTTTTAATGCTTCTACTATATATTCATGAGAAGCTTTGTCCGCTGTTGTAAGGGGAGAATTATCTTCTTTGAAGTCCACAATTTTGGTAAAATCTGCATGATGATAAACATCCAGAATTATTTCTCCGGCCTTTTTCACAATCTGAATAACCTCTTCAATGGGTATTATTTTTGTCATATTAACCCTTAACTGGAATTTGCGCACAAAGCTATTTAAATAGTTTAATATTGACTAAAATAAATTAATAAATACTATTTTTGCAGCTGATTTTCAGAATCAGGCTTTGAATCACATATATCCTATTTTCGATACAGTCCTAACCCAAAGAGAAAAAGAGACCCTTTTAAATCAAAAATCCATGGTCATATGGATGGCGGGTTTGTCAGGTTCGGGCAAGAGTACGTTAGCTAAATCAGTGGAGCACAACCTTCACGAGCAGGGTTACCTCACTCAATTGCTCGATGGTGATAATTTAAGAACAGGCATTAATAACAACCTGGGTTTTTCGGAAGTAGATCGCATAGAAAATATTCGAAGAGCAGCTGAGGTTTCCAAGCTTTTTGCTGAATGTGGGATTATCACCATTTGTTCATTAATAAGCCCCACTATCATGATCAGGGAAATGGCCAAAGAGATCATCGGAACGGATAACTATTTTGAGGTTTTTGTTAACTGCCCATTGGAAATATGTGAACAAAGGGATGTGAAAGGATTATATGCCAAAGCCCGGAACGGGGAAATCGAACAATTTACTGGCATAGATTCTCCTTTTGAGAATCCTGAAAAACCTGATTTGGAACTGCGGACGGATTTGGAAAGCCTGGAACAGTGTCAGCGTCGGTTATTGGAGTCAATTTTAAAAAGAATAAAAAACTAAAGGATTTTTTTTACACATGAGTTCATATCAACTTACTCATTTACAACAAATAGAGTCAGAAGCCATTTTTGTGATGCGTGAAGTAGCATCACAATTTGAGAAACCGGTATTATTGTTTTCCGGAGGTAAGGATTCAATATGTATGGTACGACTGGCACAAAAAGCTTTTTGGCCTGCCAAGTTACCTTTTACCCTTATGCACATTGATACCGGTCACAATTTTCCAGAGACCATTGAGTTTCGGGATAAACTGGCAGAAAAGATAAAAGCTAAGTTAATCATTGCATCGGTGCAAGAGTCTATAGATAAAGGTCGTGTTGCAGAAGAAAAGGGTATTAATGCCAGTCGCAATATTTTGCAGACTACTACCTTATTGGATGCCATTGAAGAGCACCAATTTGATGCTGCTTTTGGTGGAGCTAGAAGGGATGAGGAGAAGGCCCGGGCCAAGGAAAGGTTCTTTTCACATCGGGATGAATTTGGTCAATGGGACCCCAAAAACCAAAGACCGGAACTTTGGAACCTTTTTAATGGGCGAAAGAATCATGGTGAACATTTCAGGGTATTTCCCTTGAGTAACTGGACTGAAATGGATGTTTGGCAATATATTGCCCACGAACAGTTGGAAATCCCTACTATTTACTTCTCTCATAAACGGGAAGTGGTTATGCGCAATAGTATGTTGCTGGCGAAATCTGATTTCATCCAATTGAATGGCAAAGAAAACTATGAGAAAAAAGATATAAGATTCAGAACGGTAGGAGACATGACTTGCACTGGAGCAGTTGAATCCAATGCCGGCACATTAGAGGAGATTATACAAGAAGTTGCCTCTGCCAGAATTACTGAAAGAGGCGGTCGTGCGGACGATCGACGATCTGAGACTGCCATGGAGGATAGAAAGAAAGAGGGTTATTTTTAAATTAGATATATACATTACCAATGGGTAGTAACAATAGTCCAACCACCAAAGAATACATGAATATGGATCTCCTGCGGTTTACTACGGCAGGGAGTGTAGATGATGGCAAGAGTACCCTTATCGGGAGATTATTATACGACAGCAAGGCTATATTTGAAGATCAGCTGGAAGCGATAGAACGAACCAGCGAGCAAATGGGTGATAGTTATGTAAACCTGGCTTTGCTTACCGATGGTTTGAGGGCAGAAAGAGAACAGGGTATCACCATAGATGTGGCTTACCGCTACTTTGCTACCCCAAGGCGTAAGTTTATCATTTCCGATACTCCTGGGCATATCCAGTATACCAGGAATATGGTAACCGGGGCTTCCACAGCTAATCTGGCCATAATTTTGGTCGACGCCAGGAATGGAGTAGTAGAACAAACCCGCCGGCACGCTTTTATTGCTTCTCTTCTACAGATAAAGCATTTGGTGCTTTGTGTGAATAAAATGGATCTAGTGGATTATGATGAGGAAACTTACTCAAAAATTCGAGCTGATTTTGATGAGTTCAGTTCGAAGCTAGAGATCAGAGATATCCATTTTATTCCCATTAGTGCATTGGAGGGTGACAATGTGGTGGAGAAGTCAGAAAATATGCATTGGTATAACGGACCTACCCTGCTATATACATTGGAGACTGTCCACATTGGAAGCGATTCAAACCAAGTGGATTGCAGGTTTCCCGTGCAGAGGGTAATCCGGCCACAATCTGAGAAATATCATGATTTTCGCGGATATGCAGGAAGAATTGAAAGTGGCATTTTTAAATCGGGTGATGAAATATTGGCTTTACCTTCAGGTTTTACTACAAAAATAAAATCGGTGGAAACTATGGATGGCAAAATTGAGGAGGCTGTACCTCAAATGTCTGTGATTATTACTTTGGAAGATGAAATTGATATCAGTCGTGGTGATATGCTCGTTAGACCAATGAATCAACCACAGGTTGGTCAGGATATCGAGTTGATGGTATGCTGGTTAAATGAAAAGAAACTGATTATGGGAGGCAAGTATGGATTGAAGCATACCACCAAAGACCTAAGGTGTATTATCAAAGACGTTCGCTATAAGGTAAATATTAATACCTTGCACAGAATCGAGGATGATCTGAGTATCGGCCTCAATGAGATTGGAAGGATATTAATACGTACTACCACCCCTTTGTTTTATGATAGTTACAAAAAAAATAAGGCAACCGGAAGTGTGATTTTGATTGATGAGTTTACTAATGAAACGGTGGGAGCTGGCATGATCATCTAAGTCTACCACTGCCATGTTAGAGAAAGCAGAACACCTAAAGCAGAAGATTAATAATTTTCAGGCGGCCAATAAAGATGAATTGGAACGGTACCGGGTAAATTTTATTAGCCGGAAAAGCCAAATAGCAGATCTGTTTTCACAGCTCAAAGAGGTTCCCGCCGATCAGAAAAAGTTAGCCGGTAAAGCCCTCAACGACCTCAAGAACCTGGCCCAGGAAAGATTCCAATACCTAATAGAACAACTTGATGAGGAAACGCAAACTCATGAGGGCGATCATGCCGACCTTACTTTGCCGCCGGTTCCAGATAAAATAGGAACTGCCCACCCTTTGACTATAATCAGGCGGAGAATTATTCAGATTTTTGAAAGGATTGGATTTAATGTATCTGAAGGGCCGGAAATTGTAGATGATTGGCACAATTTTACCGCCCTGAATTTTCCTGAAAATCATCCAGCCAGGGAAATGCAGGACACCTTTTTTATAGAGAAGGATCCCGATATTGCGTTGCGAACCCACACCAGTTCGGTACAAATACAAGTAATGGAAAATCAACAGCCACCGATTAGGACATTGTCCCCAGGTAGGGTTTATAGAAACGAGGCAATATCTGCACGGGCGCATTGCATTTTTCACCAGGTTGAAGGTCTTTATGTGGATGAAAATGTGAGTTTTGTTGATCTAAAGCAGACATTATTCCATTTCGCTCGGGAGATGTTTGGCAAAGATATAAAGATAAGATTTCGACCCTCCTATTTCCCTTTCACTGAACCCAGCGCGGAGATAGACATTTCCTGCTTAATCTGTCACGGTAAAGGATGTAATATATGCAAGTATACTGGCTGGGTGGAAATAGCGGGTTCGGGAATGGTTGATCCCAGCGTGTTGGATAATTGCAACATAGATTCTGTGAAGTATACAGGATTTGCTTTCGGAATGGGAATAGAAAGGGTAGCCATGCTAAAATATCAAATCAAAGACCTACGCCTTTTTACCGAAAATGACGTACGGTTTCTGAGGCAGTTCAACTTTTAAATGAGGATCCGGGAAATTAAGTCAGTGGCGGTGGTGGGGGCCGGGACCATGGGCCAAGGTATTGCCCAGT
>JAPUIM010000178.1 GCA_027297025.1 Bacteroidota bacterium
CCAACATAAAAAATGGCAAACGCCTGGGATCACTCATGGGGTAAGAGGTTCTCCCCATTGCACATTGAGCTTGAAGCCAGTCCCGGTGAGAACCTTCTTTAATAGGCCTATAACTTTCAAGTGTTTTTCTTTGCCGGGAGGCATCATAATGGGGAATGTCCTTAAGATGTTTATTCGCAGCCTTCAAAACACGTTGCAACGATATATTACCCACCACACTAAATACCACGCGTTCAGTATTGAGATTTTGTGAAATGAATCTTTGAAAATCCCTTTTGTGAAAAGACTTAACACTTTCAACTGTTCCTAAAATATTCTTACCCATAGGATGTCCTCTAAACACCAGGTTATCAAAATCATCCTGAATAGCATCCTCGGGATTGTCTTTGTACATGGCCATCTCTTCCAGTATTACGCCTCTTTCATTTTCGATTTGCCTCTCGGGAAAAATGGAATCGAAGGTGATATCAGTTAGCAGCTCAAATGCATTAGTAAAATACCGTTCCAGGGTAGAGGCATAAAAGCAAATCTTTTCTTTGGTGGTGTAAGCGTTTAGTTCACCCCCCACGGAATCCAATCGGTCCAGAATATGGAACGCCTTTCTTTTACGGGTGCCCTTAAAAGCCATGTGCTCCCAAAAATGGGCAAGGCCTTGCTGATCCGCCAATTCGTCTCTGCTTCCTATATCCAACATAAAACCACAATGCACAACTTTGGTATGTGTTACCTGTTTATGCAAAATCCTAATGCCGTTAGGCAGGATATGTTCCTGGTAGTCCTTCATTAATAATAAAAGACAAATTTAATTATTTTTTAACCATAAAAGCAGCAGAAATTATATCTTCCTATACTTAGAATAAATCCATTTCATTTGTTTGCATGCATCCTGTATACCATCTTTTGGTCCATTATTTGATATATTTGCCAGCCTAAACATTGATATGGGAAATCCGGTTCAAATATCGGGAGTGATCATTACCTACAATGAGGAAAAGAACATCGAACGGTGCATAAATTCTTTGCAAGACCTGGTAGATGAAATTGTTGTTGTCGATTCTTACTCTACCGATGATACTAAATCCATCTGCCAGAACCTGGGGATTAGATTTATCGAACACAACTTTGAAGGACATATTGAGCAAAAGAATTTTGCAATGCGCCAAGCGACACACCATTATATCCTGTCCTTAGACGCTGACGAAATGATTTCTTCCCGACTTAAATCCTCAATTTTGGAGGTGAAAAAAAACTGGGATGGGGATGGTTATTCGGTAAACCGGCTGAATAACTATTGTGGGAAATGGATAAGACATTCGGGATGGTACCCGGATAGAAAAATTAGGTTATGGGATAGAAGAAAAGGACAGAGTTGTGGTACCAACCCTCATGATAAAGTGGAATTAACCGATGGAAAGGTTCAATTCCTAAAAGGTGATTTACTCCACTATGCGTACCGCGAGGTTGGCGAACACATAGAGCAAATTAACAAATTTGCCATTATCGCTGCGGAGGAAGCTTACTTAAAAGGCAGGAAAAGCAATTTTTTGATCCATGTGATTTTAAATCCATGGTTTAAATTTTTTCGGAAATACTTTCTACAACTGGGATTTCTTGATGGATACTATGGCTTTGTATTTTGCAGTGTGGCCTCGGTTTTTAATTTCTTTAAATATCTTAGGCTTAAGGAACTGTACAAATCAAAAGAGTAAGCCAAAGATGTGATGAGAGTATCGGTAGTAATTAGTACTTACAACTCCCCCCTGTGGCTTGAAAAAGTAATTTGGGGGTATAGTAATCAAACACATGTTGACTTTGAGATAGTCATTGCTGATGATGGTTCGGGACCTGAAACCAAAGCTGTTATTGACCAACTCAAAAAGCAAACACAAATAAGTATTCAACATGTATGGCAACCCGATAATGGGTTTCAGAAATCACAAGTACTGAACAGGGCAATCTTAGCTTCACTTTCTGAGTATTTGATATTTTCCGACGGAGATTGTATTCCCAAGCCTGACTTTCTCCAGGTACATGTTGATAATGCTGAAAAGGGGTATTTCCTATCTGGGGGCTATTTCAAACTACCCATGATAATCAGTCAACAAATACAAAATGATGATATTTTAGCCGGCCGTGTATTTGATGTTAAATGGCTCACGAATTCCGGCTTGAATAAAACTTATAAATCGTTAAAACTAACATCCGGTGGTAATTTAGAAAAATTACTCAACCGATTTACGCCTACCAACGCTACCTGGAATGGACATACTTCATCCGGTTGGAAACAGGATATCGTCGGGATCAATGGATTTGATGAACGAATGCAATACGGAGGGCAGGACCGGGAATTGGGAGAAAGAATGATCAATTTAGGCCTGAAAGGCAAACAAATCAGGTACAGCGCTATAGTGGTACATTTGGACCACAAAAGAGGTTACAATACCCAAGAATCAATTGCCCGGAATAAACAAATAAGAAAGACTACCCGCTCCCAAAATTTAACCTGGACTGATTATGGCATAATAAAAAAATGAAATGCCCGATATATTCTGACCTTCTCCATTCCTGATTTGTTTGAATTCTTCAATGAATTCTTTATATTCCTAAGTTTAAAGCGGAAATTAATAATTCCGTAATTGCAAATCCCTCTCCGCTAGCTATAATCCGAAAACCCATGACAACAGCTAATTATTTGGAAATCTTAGTGTATCTGGCTGGTTTTTTGATCATTGCTGTTGCCTCCAGACATATTGCCAATAGTTTTATCAACTATAAACTTCCACTTATTACGGGATTATTAATAACCGGTATTATTACTGGCCCTTTTGTCTTACAACTAATACCAGAGCAGTCAATTGTTAAATTAAATTTTGTTAATGAAACCGCTCTGGCCTA
>JAPUIM010000179.1 GCA_027297025.1 Bacteroidota bacterium
GTATAAAAGGGAATTTACCTAGAAGGAGAACTGCATAATCTTAAAAGTGGAAATGCTAAAAGGAACAATGGGCATAGCTTTTTCATAACAGGATAGTATTAAGGTTTAAAAGGACAAACAATATAATAATTTTAATAGAAAATAAAATGTTTTTGAGTAGGGTATTGTTGAGTTTTGAGCTTAGGGGGTGAGCAAAAACCCCGGATTTCTTGAGTGAACCAATACTAAACCTCTCCGAGGTATTGGTAAGTGTTTGGTTCTAAGTTGCTACTTGCATCATTTCCAGGATGTCGTCCAGGTATTCCCGGTTATTGGCCAGACGAGGTACTTTATTTTGGCCGCCCAACTTACCCCGTTTTTTCATCCAATGGTAGAAGGTACCTGGAGGGACGTTGTGAATGACCGGCTGCTGGAGGGCTATATCTTTATAACGCTTGGCCTCGTAATCGGAATTGATCTCTTTGAGGTGCTGGTCCAATTGTTGAGTGAAAATAGGCAGGTTTTCGGGTTCTTGAGTAAACTCAATTACCCATTCGTGGCCACCTTTGCTGCCGGCTTCAATATACATGGGACCGGCGGTGAAATTGTTAATAGTCGCTCCGGTATCTTTACAGGCCCGGGCAATGGCTGTTTCCGCATTTTCAATAATCAACTCTTCCCCAAAGGCATTGATGAAGTGTTTGGTGCGGCCGCTGACTTTTATCCGGTAGGGATCAACGGAAGTGAATTTTACGGTGTCACCTATGAGGTAGCGCCACAGTCCGGCATTGGTGGAAATCACCAAGGCATAATTTTGGTTCACTTCTATTTGTTCCAGGGTTAGGGTTCGAGGATTTTCTTTATGCAAATCTTCAATGGGAATGAACTCATAATATATGCCATAATCCAACATCAGCAGCATTTCGTGTACACTGGATTGATCCTGAATACCAATAAAACCTTCAGATGCAGTATAGGTCTCCAGGTAATGCATGCTGGGCGAAGGGATCAATTGGCAGAACAGAGAGCGATAAGGCCCAAAAGCCACTGCTCCATGGACAAAGACTTCCAGATTGGGCCAAACTTCAAGGATATTATCCACACCCTTGAGCTCAACGATTCGTTGCAAAAGTACGATGGTCCAGGTGGGGACCCCCTGGATGCTGGTTACGTTTACTTCTGAGGTGGCTTTCGCCATTTTCTCAATTTTATCCTCCCAATCATCCATCAAGGCAATATCCAAACTGGGTGTACGCACAAATTGCGCCCAAAGGGGCAAGTTTTTCATAATTACAGCAGAAACATCCCCGTAATAAGAGTTGGCATGGGGATCGTATTGGTTGATCTGATGGCTACCGCCAATTCCCAGACATTTGCCAGTGAACAATTTGGTGTCGGGATGGTTGTTGACATAAATGGATATCATGTCTTTACCCCCCTTAAAGTGGCAATCTTCCAAGGCTTCGGGAGTGACCGGAATGAACTTGCTACGGGCGTTGGTGGTTCCTGAGGATTTGGCAAACCAACGTACCTCAGAAGGCCATAAAATATTCTGCTCTCCTTGCATCAGACGTTGGATGTAAGGAAAAAAATCTTCGTAGGTGGATATTGGGACGTTTGATTTAAAATCGTCTAACGAACGGATATTTTCAAAATCGTACTGCTTTCCAAATTCGGTGTGCCGGGCCTGGTTGATTAATTTCTTGATAAGCTCATCCTGTACTTCGTGGGGGTATCTCATGAAAAGCTCCATCTGATGAATGCGCTTTTTCATGACCCAGGTGAGTATGGAATTGAGAATTTCCATTTAGTATAAGCAATTTATCATTTCTTTAGTTTAAGTTCAAAATGTTGTCCCAAATAAACCCTCCTCACCTGTTCGTCATTGGCCAATTCTTCAGCGCTGCCAGCTTTTAGCAATTTTCCCTCAAACATCAGGTATGCCCGGTCGGTGATGCTCAGGGTTTCTCTGACATTGTGGTCGGTGATTAAAATGCCAATGTTTTTTTCTTTGAGCCTGGCTACAATGGATTGAATTTCCTCCACCGCGATGGGGTCAACTCCGGCAAATGGCTCATCGAGAAGTACGAAGTGGGGGTCTACAGCAAGCGCCCTGGCTATTTCGGTACGCCTGCGTTCTCCACCCGAGAGTACCAACCCATGGTTTTTGCGCACATGGGTGAGACCAAACTCCTCCAAAAGAGACTCCATCCTGGCCTTTTGTTCTGCCTTGGGGAGGTCCGTCATTTCCAATACCGCCATCAGATTTTCCTCTACCGTAAGTTTACGGAATACCGAAGGCTCCTGGGCCAAATAGCCAATGCCCATTCGGGCCCTTTTGTACATGGGTAAAGAGGTTATATTCTCTGAATCAAGGAATATCTCACCTTCATTGGGTTTGATCAGCCCCACGATCATGTAAAAGGAAGTGGTCTTACCTGCGCCATTGGGACCCAGTAAACCTACAATTTCTCCTTGTGATACCTCTACCGATACGTGGTTAACTACCGTACGCTGTTTGTATTTCTTGACTAGATTTTCTGCTCGTAATTTCATAGGAATCTAAAGCAGCACAAAAATCATACTTTTTTCCAAATAGGGGGGCAAATTGCTAAAAAGGTTTTAATCGAATTTGATATCCTTAAGATTCAGTTGCAGGTATTTGCTGGAAAAATAATCGGCGGCTTCTATGGTATAGGCAGCTTTGAAACGCATGCCGCTATTGATCATTTCAAAATATTTGGCCAACCCAAAACCTATGGCCTCCACAGTATAAGGATACCCCTCTTGTTTTACGAACATCTTTAGGTGCTCATTTTTCAAGATCCTGGGGCTGCGATCCACATATACATTTTCCGACACAAATACCGGGGCCATATTTTGGGGACCAAAGGGGGACATTTGCTTGAGGATATTGTAAAATTTGAAATTGATCCTATCAAAGTTGATCATTTGGTCGATTTCCAGCTGGGGAATGAGTTGTTCGTCAGTGATAGTTTGGGAAACGATTTCTTCAAACCTGGTTTGAAATGCTTTGAGTTTGTCGAGGCTCAAGGTCAATCCAGCGGCATACTTATGACCTCCGTATTGTTCCAAGAGATCCGAGCACTGAACGATAGCTTCATATACATCAAAACCCACTACAGAACGGGCAGAA
>JAPUIM010000018.1 GCA_027297025.1 Bacteroidota bacterium
ATGGGAGGATTGAGCCTTGGTTTTAATTTGCATACACAGCGTCCCCAGGATCAGCCCAACTATAGTTATGATTATTTTTTGCCTAATAATTTTATGTTTTGTCATCAATTCCTATTGGATACTATCTCGTTTGTTCATCGATGGTACCGGGTTTCAAAACCACTTCCCGCTCCCATAAAACCTGATGTCCCTCAACAACTGCGTCTGCCACTTCTCGAGGAGAGGCCCCATAATCAAAGCCAACATCTTGAATTGCATGGATGAGGTTCACCGGGACCATCCCGGCGATCAGTTTTATATTGGCCGTATAAGGGCCTTCGGTTCCAATCAGTTGGCTTTGTTTGATCTTGTATTTCGCCCATTTGCTGTCCAGGGGAGCTATGGTCTGCCGATGTTTCCTGGCGGTGGGCGGTCTGCCCAAGAGAAGGGTGGAAAGGGTGGGAGGCCGTTCGAATGGAAGTGGATCCTGTGAATAGTTGATAGGCAGCACCTCTTCCCGATCCCCGCCACGTGCCATTCGTATCAGGAACAGGGATTGGAGATTAAATAGATATTTATCTTTTGGAAGTTCACCGTTGTGCACGTAAATGGAATGCGAGTCCCGAAGGTCACCGTTGGGATCCAGATCGCCGGATTTAAACACTATCTTGCCATTTTTGTCTGTTACTGTGACTTGTAAGAAGACCAGCCTTTCCGCATCGAAACCGGTGGGAACGTTGTGTCCATTAGTCCCATTTTTGAATTCCACTTTAAATTTTATTGCTTTGTTATCGGACTGTTCTACAATGACAGATCCCAGCTGATATCCGACCTTCAGTAGTTTCTTTCGTTGTACTCTAATTTTATCCAATAGCTCAAAATTCTCGTTCAGGAGGTCACGGGCTTCATATCTGTCGGCAATATCCAACCATCTATCAGGGAACACATATTCATGAGACACGTTGTCCTCGAATTCATCTGTTCCCCATCCTGCCTGATGATCAAATTGCAGCCATTCAGACAAACTAGCTAGTTGTTGGGCAGCTGGGTTGTGGGGGAATATCCCAGGATGGAGAATTGAATAATCCGGTCCGGCAAACATATGGTCGGTACGTTTTCGAGGTTTGGTTAGCTTTCCTCCAATGATAGCCGCTGGTTTAAACCCAAAACCCGACGGCAGTCCGGGTTCGGTTCCCATGTGGCAATCCTGACAGGAAATATTCAATTTTGCTGCTGGTGCCGCTTTGTATTCACTAAAAGCCTCCTCCAGTCGAAAACCACCTACTGAATTCACATCATGGCAGCTGCCGCAGAATCCTGATGTGGTCATTTGGCCCATTTGTTTGACCTGGGTATGGATGTCTCTTCCTGACTGCCCTCTTTCGGTATTTATATCAAATTCACCACTACCAATTACCCGGTCCAGTTCTTTGTTACCGGTGGGACCATAAACCGGTTCGAATAGATCCCCTTCAGCCAGGGCAAGGCGCCCACTTTCTTTCCCGAACTCACCCTTACGCCGGTGACAGGCTACACAAGTTACACCTTCCCGGGTGATGGGCTTTCGGTCCAGGGTTGACTTGAAATGACTTTCACCAAGATTCATTCCCACCGGAGTGTGACATCTTATGCAAAAGTCACCAGTGGAGCCGTTGGTTAGTTTGATCACTGTACCCTGCATAGCATTAAAAACAGGGCTCATCAACGCATAGGCGTGAGGTGAAACCGACCATTCTTTATAATGTCCCGGATGGCAGGGTTGACACTTGATAGCTGAAGGGTATCTGGTTTCGGCAAATATGTCATCATGAACCTCCCGGGCGGTGTCTAACACCAATTGAGCAGATTTGGCCCTTGACTTGGAGGCTTGGTCATTGAGCCTATCCAGGTTTTCTTCATTGACAAATTTGACAATTGCGGCTAAATTCCCGGGGGTGTATTCTTCCCATTCGATCCTGCACATGGCTCCCAAGTTCAATCCACGAGGGTCAACCTTGACAATATTTCCAGTCCAGGGTGAGGGATGGCAAGCCACAAATCCTACCCCAAAAAGTAGCGCGATCAAAGAATGCCCTTGCCAGTGCATGAGATTAATTGGTTATTGGAAATCGGTTGATGAGAAACAAATGCTACCGGAGTCCACCACAGATCATTGATTAAAGTCTTCTTTGACCAATCTTATCTTGAGGATTATTTCCACCATCTCTCCAACCAAGGCTCCACCAGCCTCGGTAAAGCTGTTCCATTTCAATCCGTAGTCGAACCGGCTAAGCATGCCCGACGCTGTAAAATTGGCACAGATCATACCATTTGAAATAACTTTCTTTCCACTACACTCAGCCTCCAGTTCAATGGGTTTTGTTACACCACGTATGGTAAGGTGGCCCTTAATTTTGAAAGTTTGCTTGCCAGTTTTGGTGATAGAGTAGGACTTAAAGCTGATCTCCGGGAATTGGTCCACATAAAAGAAGTCCTCCTCCAGTAAATGTGCATCCCGGTCTTGGTTTCCAGTGTAGATGCTGTTCACCGGAATGTGGCTCTCAATCCCCACAATAGAAAAGTCTTTATTCTGGGTGATGACTTTTCCATAAACGTTTTTGAACTTTCCTTCTACTTCAAACAATAGAAGGTGCTGAACTTTGAATTTGATAGAAGAACGCCCTGGGACGATACTCCAGGTGGTTAGCCCTGAGACTTCCTCGCCGTCATTGCCGTCTTTTGTAGATCCCAAAACCATGACTCCATCTACGACCATGAATAACCATAGAAGAATTCCCAAGGCAGCTAACTTGTTAAACGGTTTCATAAATTTATATAAGTTAACCATTTGATAGCAAATATTAAAAAAGGTAACCCCAGTTTGATGAATACCTGGAGTAATGCTCCAGGCGATTCGCCCTGTGATTTCCTCTTCTTTGACGTCATTTGGAGATCCCAATGCGATGGCTCCGTGTCTCATGTTTCTACTGAATAGTTCCTGGTATCTTGCTTTAATTGTTTTCATGACCAATTAATTTTGGTGTTGATTGAATTTTACGTAGACCAACTGGCAAGGTGCAATTGAATGTTGCAGACCGGTTTTTATAAATTTGCAGTATCTGCAAAAGAGTAATTCATTTAACCTTTGGCCGGTCTGAATTTGTATTTTTTGCAAATAGAAGCAGAGAATTGGGATAAATTCGTAAAAAAAAATGATGTAATTTTTTTAATATCATCAGATGGAGCTTTAGATTCTCGCTTTCATTGCAATCCATTTCTGGTAAGTGTGGCTGCTCGCTCTGAGTTAGCAAGAATGGTCAGACTTGTATTTACCGCCAAGGATGATAGGTATTGTAGCTCCATCCGTAACAAACAGTCCGGGGTAATCAAACACTTCACAATTGGCATTAACCACTCCATCTTTTTTTCTATCAGCCATTCTACAGGAACCTGTCATATGTGCGGTACTAAATTGGATGCCGTTAACCTCCTTTAAATCACTGTCGAACCTGTGAGCTTCAATAAGCTGACAACCATTTTTTACCAGGATGGACTCCAAAAGGCCTTTCGTAGGGAAAATTCCGTAACATCAGAGGTCTATAAAAAAGTATTTTGAAAGCGCGAAACGGTACCCAACAATGTAAATAAAAAATAGGCGAAACAGTAGTAAAATCAATTGTTGTAGCCCGCTTCAAGTTCATCATAATTTGAAAGATGAGTGTTCTATAATCGCCTACATTTCATATATTTAACCTATGAGCAATTTCAGCAAAGAAGACATGATGAAAAATATGATCTCCAATCTCTCAAAATGACTTTTGGCTGTATTCCAATTATACGAGCTTTACACATTAAGCTCTCAAATTAAACCTCTAT
>JAPUIM010000180.1 GCA_027297025.1 Bacteroidota bacterium
TGGAAAAACAGCTCTTTACGTTGGCATGACCAACGATTTATATTCCAGAATGGTTGAACATTATCAAAAAAGAGGAAATAAAAAGACCTATGCCGGAAGGTATTATTGTAACAACTTACTTTACTTCGAGCGTTATGGCAATCCCGATCATGCCATTGAAAGAGAAAAGGAAATCAAGAAATGGAGCAGAATGAAAAAAGAAAGTTTGATAGGGTCCAAGAATCCTAATTGGGATTTTTATGATATCAAAGACCTTTGAATTTCCAAAAATGAGGAGATTTCTCGTTACCTCGAAATGACCCTAAAGGAAAGAAGTGATCAATAAAGATACATCACCGGATTTTTTGATCAGTTTCCCTAAGTTTCCTTAAAAAACAATTCCTGTCATTTCGACGATAGGAGAAATCTGCCCATGTCAGTTGCAGAGAAATTAATATATTGTATTGTTTAGATACCTGAACATTTCAAAAATGGATAAATTTTTCGTTACCTAGAAATGGCCTAAGAAGAAAATGAATTCTCGATCTAAACCACTAAAACCAGGGCTTAAATAAAGCACTTCAATTTGTAAAATCACATTGTGCA
Source organism: Bacteroidota bacterium (assembly GCA_027297025.1). Classification (GTDB taxonomy): domain Bacteria; phylum Bacteroidota; class Bacteroidia; order Cytophagales; family Cyclobacteriaceae; genus JAPUIM01. The sequence continues at coordinate 586 of JAPUIM010000180.1, forward strand.
CCCAATAATCCTTAATGGTAGATCTATTCCTTTGGAAAACATAATCCGTGGACAAGTATCCCATCTGGCGCAGGATCCCTATGAAAAAAAGGTGTTGGAATTTTGCTCCACTTGGATTAAAAAACCTGATTTTCTCCAGGTATCTACTTCCGGTTCCACCGGAAAACCAAAGACAGTCAACATTTCGCGGGAACAAATTTTGTTTAGTGTGGGGGCCACCCAAAAAAAATTGAAACTGCAAAAAGATGACCATGCTCTGGCTTGCCTGGATGTGGAGTACATTGGAGGGAAAATGATGTTGATCCGGGCTCTGGAAATCGGAATGCGGTTAACCATATTATCTCCAGCATCTGATCCTTTTAAAGAGGTAATGTTGGAGACGCCGATTGATTTTATAGCCTTGGTCCCACTGCAATTACATACCATTTTGGAAAGCGTTCAAAGGGATCTTTTAGACTCCTGTAAAGCCATTCTGGTGGGGGGAGCGCCCCTATCCCTAACTTTGGAAAAAAGCCTGGTAAACTGTAGGGCACCGATATATAGCGCTTATGGCATGACCGAAACCGTTTCACATATCGCCTTGCGGCGCCTCAATGGACCTCAACAAAAAGATTATTTTGAGATCCTGGAAGAGGCAGAGATAGGAGTGGATGAGAGCCAATGTCTATGGGTAAAATCACCTGTTACCAACCAGCAATTAGTACAAACCAATGATATGGTGGAACTTATTGATGCTCAAAAGTTTGTATGGAAAGGCAGAAAGGACCATGTGATCAACAGTGGGGGCATTAAGATCCATCCGGAAAGCATTGAAAAAGAATTGGAGGAGATCTGGAGCGAATTGGATCTTGAGGTCAGATTTTTTGTGGGGGGCCTCACTCACTCCACATTGGGAGAAAAGATATGTTTGATTCTGGAAGGAACATCCATCCCTCAGCCTATCGAGGAACAATTGCGCTATCAGATGGTTTCAAGACTCACTAAATATGAAGTGCCCAAATCTATCTTTTATGTGGATAGATTTATTGAAACTCCTACTGGGAAAATCAAACGAAAGGCAATTCTGGAACAAATAATGGTTGATCGGCTATAGAAAATTCAGCCGTTCCATAAAGTCCTCCTTGTATGAAGCACCGATGGGTATGGATTTGCCGTTGATGTTGATGGCCAGATCCTGCAAATTCTCAATCTTGTTGGTATTAACGATATATGAGCGATGCACCCGGGCAAAATAACTACCAGGAAGCCTTTTTTCAATCCCCTTCATGGTGTAGTGTACAATGTGTTTGCCTTGGTTGGTTACGAAGATCACATAATCGGCCAAAGCTTCTACATAAAATATATCTTTCAAGTCGATCTTGATGAGCTTGGAGTCGCACTTTACGTAAATGTCGTGTTGCCTTTCATTCTTTCGGTTTAGGGCTTCGATGTTGTCTTTGGCCTTTACCGAGGCTTTCAGAAAACGGCTGTATTCAAAGGGTTTTACCAGATAATCGGTCACACTACGTTCAAAGGCCTTTACTGCATAGTCTTCAGCAGAAGTAGTCACAATAATCTCCTGGGTGTGTTCTATGGATTGTAGAAATTCCATACCCGACATTTCCGGCATCTCAATATCAAGGTATATCAGGTCTACATCTGCTTCAGGTTCCTGTAGTATATTCACCGCCTCGATGGCATTTGAGCATTCAAACTGCAGGTTTAGGAAATTGGTGTTTTCTATATACCGGTTTACGATGCTGCGAGAAACTAATTCATCATCAACCACCATACAATTGAGTTCCATAGCTGTGGTGGGTTATTGGCTTTTCCTAAATTCGGAAATTATTACTTGCCTAACAACTTTTTTACATATTTGCCAAGGATGTCAAATTCCAGGTTTACCTTTTGTCCAACTGTTATTCGCTGAAAATTAGTGTGGTTGAAAGTGTAAGGAACAATAGCCACAGAAAAGGTGTCTTTATCACAATCAAAACAAGTAAGGCTAACCCCGTTAATACAAACAGAACCTTTTTCTACCAGTACCTGATGGTGTGGTTCGTATTTAAATTTAACATGCCAGCTTCCATCCTGATCATCAATACTGATACAAACCCCGGTTTGATCAACATGCCCCTGTACAATATGACCATCAAACCGATCATTGGCCTTCATACTTCTCTCCAGGTTTACCAATCTACCTTCTCTCCAATTACCCACACTGGTCCTGGATAAGGTCTCATCCACCGCGGTGATCCAATGCCTGTCTCCACTGACTTCGGTAACCGTAAGGCAAACCCCGTCATGGGACAGACTTTGATCTACTTTTAATTCATGGCTAATGTCGCTTTCAATTTGAATGTGCCGGTTGGTACCTTCTTTCCCAATACTAACAACTCTACCCAATGATTCAATGATTCCTGTAAACATTATAAATGATATTCCTCTAAAATGATATTATATCTGTAATTTTAAACAATTATTTTTTATTTGGAACACCCTTCATGTTCGAAGATAATTACCGGCATCGGGGCATGCGCAATTCCTTGGTGAGAACCATTAGTGAAAAAGGCATATCCAATGAAAAAGTGTTGGCAGCCATCGAAAAAATACCCCGCCATTTCTTTTTTGAAAACGCTTTTGTGGAACATGCTTATCAAGACAAAGCATTTCCCATTGGCCATGGCCAGACCATTTCCCAGCCCTACACCGTGGCTTTTCAAACTCAATTGCTTGATGTGAAAAAGGGAGACAAGGTGTTGGAGGTGGGTATGGGGTCCGGTTATCAATGCTGTATTTTGATGGAATTGGGGGCTAAAGTATATACTATCGAGTACAACAAATCTTTGTACCAGAAAACTAAAAAAATGTTGCCCCAAATGGGCTACGTGCCTCTATTTTTCTATGGTGATGGCTCCAAAGGATTGGCCAAATTTGCTCCCTTTGATAAAATATTGGTGACCGCCGGGGCTCCATACGTTCCCAGTATATTGGTTAATCAGCTTACCATTGGAGGGAAATTGGTAATACCTGTGGGTACGGACCAACACCAGCGAATGGTTTGTATAACCAAGATCTCCAAAAACGATTTTGTGAAAAAGGAATTTGATTATTTCAGTTTTGTACCTTTAAGGGGCAAGCACGGCTGGAAAAATTAACTCTATCTTTATCCGTAGTATATGTCAAAAAAATTCAAATATCCACGAGAATCGCAAGTTACCATGACAGAGTTGGTGCTGCCCAACGACACCAATACACTCAACAATCTAATGGGTGGACGGCTCATGCACTGGATGGACATAGTAAGCGCTATTGCTGCTCAAAAGCATTCAAACAGAACGGTGGTCACCGCCTCTGTGGACAATGTATCTTTTTCTCATTCTATTCAGTTGGGCAATGTAGTTAGTTTAACCGCCACGGTGACCAGGGTTTTCAATTCCTCCATGGAAGTGTTTATTGAAGTGTGGAGTGAAGACATTCTCACGGGTACAAAGATCATGAGCAACACTGCTTTTTTCACATTTGTAGCAGTAGACCAAAGCGGACAGCCCATTGAAGTAACCAAATTAGAGCCCGAAACTACAGATGAACAGGAACTCTTTGATGGAGCTCTGAGAAGGAGGCAACTTCGTTTGGTCCTGGCCAAACGCATGGACCCTCAGGAAGCCACTGAGTTAAAATCCCTATTTAAACTTTAGCTTTGGAAAAAACAGAGGATAGCCATTCGAGTTTCTTATCGTATCTTTTCAACGAAGACCTGTATATCATTCCAGAAAAGGATTCCCGCTCCCTGGCAAGTTCAGCCCAGCTAACTCACAGTGGAAATATCAAAAAGCAAATCTTGATCGTAATAAAGGAAAATGGAGATGGGGCAATTTCCGCTGAGCACCATGAATTCATGCTCAAGATCCTACAATCAGTAAGCCTGACCTGGGAAGATGTGCAGATCATCCAGGATAACCAATATAATGGAAATAGGGCTTTGGAAGATGATTATCTGGTTGTGTGGGGTTTGGGACTTGCGCCCCAAGACATTGGCTTGGATCCTCAGAATGAATCTTACCAAATAATCGATCAGGAGGGAAAAAAGATTATACTGACTGATCCTTTGGAGGAAATAAAAACCGATGTAATCAAAAAGAAGCGGCTATGGGCTTGTCTCAAACAACTATTCCCTCAGCATTAACCGCCAATTACCCGAAAATTTCTTCCAGCTTGTCTTCCAGTAATTTGCCCCTCAAATTCTTTCCGATTATTTTACCGTTGGGGTCCAACAGGTAGGTCAAAGGGATACCTTTGATATTGTACAGACCGGTCACCTCGGACTGCCAGAACTTCAGATCCGAGACGTGTTTCCACACCAAACCATCTTTTTCAATAGCGCCCACCCAGGCTTCCTTGGTGCGGTCCAAAGAAACCCCATATATCTCAAATCCTTTGGTGTGGTACTTTTTATAGAGCCGTACCACATTGGGATTTTCCATGCGGCAGGGTTTACACCAAGCCGCCCAAAAATCGATAAGGACATAGTTGCCTTTCAATGAAGATAGGTTGATCACATTCCCCAGCGGATCAGGCAACGCTATTTCGGGCGCGTCCATACCCATAGCCAACTTTCTAAGGATCTCTACACCATTGGCAAATTTTAGGTAGTTGGTGTTTTGGATGCCGGCATTTTGAAATTTTTGATTGATGCTGTCCACAAAAACAAATTCCTCATCAAAATCAAACAATTGGTTATCCCTGAGATAATCCAAGGCAAAAATGGCGGCTATTGACGTGCCCATGGCATCGATCTGCATTTTAAATTTTTGCCTGTACTGATCACTCAATTGTTCAAACTGTTCCTGTACCTGGGAAGCTTTTTGGTCATCCCCTGCCCTTTTGGCCTTGATGAAACTCATATTGATATCTTTAATGGAACTTCTCATATCTTGAGCCATAATTGCCAATTCTTTAAAAAGATCGGTATCGGGGGACCCAATTACCTCCATGGCTCCCCGGCGGTTGTTCCCATCAACATTTACCACCACATCATGATCATTTAGTATAAAATCCGACCACTGCTGTTGATAAAAATCCAACCGATAAAAGCTGGCTTCAGGCACGGGCAATTTGGTGGCAAATTTTCCATTTTGATCCAAGGTAAGAGTATCGATGTTTTCCAGTATAACTCCATTCAGTCGTTGTAAGATCACCAAACCCTGAGATTGTGGATATTTTACCGTTCCGGTTAAACGGAGGGTATTGACACTTGGATCGTTTGCCGGTTCTTTGCTTCCGGGATTACAAGAAACCAGCACCATCATCCAGGCCAGTGACAAATAGATATATTTCAACATGCTACGATCGATTTAATTTCTTTTACGATAAC
>JAPUIM010000181.1 GCA_027297025.1 Bacteroidota bacterium
AAGATGCAAATTGATAAGTAATCCCATCTAATTCCAATTTTGATTTTGTCATCAGAAAAAATCCATTTTTAAGGCTTAAAAATTGTATGGGATGGTTGGTAATTAAATGTCTGGAATACAGTTGGTATCTATAATCGGACCAGTAAATCAATTTGCCTTTTCTGAGGATAAAAAAAGGATATTTGGTTTCAACCTGAAGATCAGAAAATATTTTATCGGTATTACCCGAAAAGTTCTGATACACTTTTTGTATATCCTGGTCCATTATCTTCAATTGATTGACCAGGTTATTAGTAATCGCAAGATGAAGATCCTGTCGTTTGTCCATAGACTTTTGCCATACTAATAGCAGTAAAGCCACCATCAAGATTAGAATAGCCAAGGCAGGTATCAAAAGGGATAGTTTATGAGATCTTTTCAAAACCTCTTGAGGAGTTTAATGAATGTCATTTATTACTGAGTGCTTACGAGCAAAAATCAGGCAATTGTTTCATTCCTGATATCCAAACAGTGGTGGAAATGCTTTCAAGAGTGCCTTCCCGATAATAGTTGCTTCAGTTTTCGTGAAATTGATTCTTTCTGGTGCAATTTGGCCCGGCTACTTTTATACCAAAAAAAGGCAATTATGGAAACCAACAAATAGGGAGTTAAAAACAAATATAAGATCCCGAAATTTAAATTGGCAGCAATTCCCACATCTCCATTGCTCACATTGTTCTCTAAAGTACTACGACACATAGCACATTGGGCCGTGAGATTGGGATTGATAATCAATACCAAAACCATGGTTAGCAAAGCTTTATATAATAGAGATGAGATGTATTGCATTAGTTAAAATTAACCAAATAAAGGGTTTTTATCAATGATCTTATTCCTTATCAAGCATAATAGGGTCTGATCATCAAATAAACTACTACGCCGGATACTGAAACAAATAGCCATATGGGCCAGGCAAATTTCACCACTTTTCGATGTCCTTCAAATTTCTTGTTTAGAGCAAAATAGACCGCCAGCAGGACTAATGGCAACACGATTAAAGCCAACACAATGTGGACCAACAAAATGATTACATAGAGGACTCTCAAACTACCGCTCTCTTCGGCTTCTATGGTACTCACAATTCCATCGTGATTTAAATCCCCAAACAGTGTAGGAGGGGCTGATGAATGATAGGTAATATAAGAGACAAGAAAAATTGCCCCCAAACAAAAAGCGGAGATCATGGTGGTTTTGTGATAATTAACCTGCCCTTTTTTTATAAAATAAAAACCCAAAACCAATAAAAAAGCGGTCATTGAATTAATTGCACCATGAAGATGGGGGAGAAATTTTATCCAGCTACCCGTTACCTGATTTTGGTTTGAATTAAACAGTATGTACGCCACCAATAAAGGGACCACTAAGGAAATCACTCCAATAGCCCAATAGTTCAGGCTTGAACCTTTAATGGAATTTTCATAGGTTCGATTCATATAACAAAATTTTTGTTTCCAGGATCAATCTATCTATTTCATCCCTGTCAAGTGTTTGGTAATATCCCCTAATTCTTTTATCGGGGTCCACTAATATAAACTTTGGAATATAATCTGGGGGTACCATCTGGTATTTGCTAATCTCAATTAAAAACCCACATTGGGCCAATTGCTTCAAGTCTGTTTCATTCCCCCAGAGGAATCTCCATTTATCCGATGATAAACCAGAGTCTTTTACATATGCTGATATTCTCCCAATTGTATCGCGGTCCGGATCGACAGTAAACAATAGAATTTTAACTCTTTTCTCACTGTCAAACATGTTTCCAATCCTTAATAATTGGTTGGATATATGGTCCATTTTAGGTCCACCCAACCAGTAAAAGGATACAATAGTAAAATTGCCCCTTAAATAATCATCCGTTAATATAGAACTATCTTGGTCCAACATGCTAAAGGCCGGTATTTGATGGGGTATTTTCAAAGATTCACATTCACTGGGAATATCATTTTTATTATCCTGATAAAAAACGGGTATTTCCTGAAATCTATTTTGGCCAAATATCTTCAAGAAAAGGAAGATGCATATGGGAAATGCCAATACTACAAATAAGACCAGATACTTGATTGTTTTCATCACCAACTCTAAAAACAAAAGAATCAGGACCTAAAATGGCCTGATTCTTAAACGTGACTATTCTCTTTTAACTTAATGCACAAGTAGTATGGCATTACCCTCCATCAACAAAGCGATTATCAACCATACTACAAACAACATCGGTATCAGAATTGACCATATTAGTACTTTCGCCTCGTGTCCAAGATGCATAAACTCAGAAACGATATAAAACGCTTTGACAATGGTCAGTCCAATGAAAATAGAGGTACGCAAAGGGCTGGATTCCATAGTAAAAGCAATCACAAACTCAATGATCGTTACTATAAATAAAATTAAAGCCACCTTAAGCAGATGTCTGACCTTAGATTTATCAACAGGTTGAACAATTATTTCGGTAGTTTCTTCCATAATTCAATAAACATCGTTGTTAAACCAAATAGAAAAAAGTAAATACAAATACCCATACCAAATCTACAAAATGCCAGTATAAACCAACTTTTTCCACCATTTCATAATGACCGGTTCGTTGATAGACCCCCATTGTCGTATTATAAAATATCAAGATATTGATAATTACCCCACTTAATACGTGGGTCCCATGGAAACCGGTAATGAAAAAGAACAGGTCGGCAAAGGCCGGTGGGCCATACTGGTTAATGGTTAAATTGGCCCCGTAAATGGTTCTTTCTACCCATTCTCCATTTACAAAGAATTGGGCTACGGATCCTTTTTCATCACCCACAATCATATGAACCCATTCCCAGGCTTGGCAAGACAGGAATAAAATACCACCCAGGATGGTCCACAGCATCCATTTTTGCACTTGTAGTTTATCCATTCTGGCACCTGCCTCTACAGCAAGCACCATTGTTACACTACTTAATATGAGAATAAAGGTCATGATTCCTACAAAAACCAACGGTGCCTCTATTCCATGTAAAAAGGGAGCGGAATCAAATACCTTTTCAGGAATAGGCCAGTACTCCTGTGAAAAGACAAATTCAGATCCGTGGATTTCAGGGTTAAAAGCATCATGGCTATACCTGATTAAACCATAGGTGATTAAAAGAGCAGAGAAGGTAAAGGTGTCGGACATAAGGAAAAACCACATCATTAGCTTTCCATAACTTGCTTTCATAGGGGCTTGTCCTCCTCCCCATAAATTTTGTCCGATAGCTGCAACTGAATTTGCCATAAACTATTGGTTTGAGATTAATGGTTTAAAAGTAAAAATATAAATAAATAAAGCCAAAGTCCACTTAAAAAATGCCAATATGTAGTACACATCTCGATCTGAACCAGATTTTTAGCATGTACATTGTATCTAATGGAATTTAATAACACCACCACCAGAAACGTTATTCCAGTTACAATGTGAAAACCATGTAATCCAGTTAATACATATAAAAATGAACCCGCAGGATTTCCTACAAAAAACACATTTGCGTCTACTAAGTGACCCCAAGAAATATATTGTCCTGTTAAAAATGCGAAACCTAAAATTATAGTGATTCCCAGGGCCAGTTTGATGGTCTCCAAATCATCCCTTTTGGCAGCTGTGAAAGCCCAATGCATGGTGCCACTGCTGAGGAGCACTATTCCGGTATTTAACCAAAAGATGTCAGGAATTTCAAAATCCATCCAATTCCCTTCAGCTCTCCTAACAATAAAAGCGCTGGTAAAAGCGGCAAACATCATTACTACTGAGCCAATAAACAGCCACAACGCAAATTTTTTGGGATGCATCGAGAGCCGGGTCTTGGGCCCCTCTATAAGATCTAAGTTTTGTTTCATCATCATTGCATGTCCAATAAATAGCTGATCTGTATAATGGGCAAATACAAGAAAGAACTAAACATTATTTTCCTGGCAGATTTACGCGATCCATCCCTCATTAACATAAAAGTTTGGCTAAGAAACAACACCCCGCAAACAGTGGCAATAATGGCAGAATTTATGCCGGTTATTCCAAATTTTGCGGGAAGCAGACCAAGGGGTATTAGGAATAAAGTGTATATCATTATCTGAATGGCGGTATTCAGGTCTTTTTTGCCATTCATTGGCAATAATTTAAAACCAGCTTTTTTATAATCTTCATCGGCTATCCAAGCGATGGCCCAAAAGTGGGGAAATTGCCAAATGAATTGGATCCCAAAGATTAACCATCCAGCAAAACTCAGTGATCCGGTGGCAGCTACCCATCCCAATAATGGAGGAAAGGCGCCAGGAAAAGCGCCCACCAGCACTGCTATTGGTCCCACCCTTTTTAAAGGGGTATATATCAAGGCGTAACTCAACAAAGATACCAGTGAAAGGAAAGCGGTAAGCATGTTGGTGAACTCCATCAGTAACCACAAACCAAGAATACCTGTCAACAAGGCAAAAAAACCAGCTTGTGATACAGTAAGTCTTTGACTGGGCAAAGGTCGGTTTTTGGTTCTATTCATTAATTTGTCATAATCGCGTTCTATTATTTGGTTGAGGGCTATGGAACATCCCGACACCAAAAATCCTCCCAGACATAACATTAACAAATTCATTGAATCAAAAACCCCCCTACTTCCCAGGAGGAATCCGAATCCTGCAGAAAACGCCACTAACAGAGAAAGTCTGAATTTTAGTAATTCCAGATAGGTTGTAGCCTTAGCCAAAACAACTCTCCACCATGGTCGATAGGATAGTCTGCTGGTAATCACCATACTAGGGATTTAAGTTCTTTTTTACCATTTATTGTTATAAACAAGTATACCTTCCTATAATTGATCCTGATGAAGCATGGGGAATCCGACTTTTCCAAAACACCTTGGCCAATCCGGATATCCCGCAAAATATAGTCAGTAAACTGAGCCTTCTAAAATCATCCTCCAATCATTCCTTAGCTTCATCCAACACAATGGCTCCTTCATCTCCTGGCGTCTCCTCCGGATCCTTTTCATGAGGAAGATTGGATTCCGGAGTTTGTGAGAACGGTACATTCTGTGGAATAAAATCTTCCTTAGCTCCAGGTTTACTATAGTCATAAGGCCATCTATATACCAGGGGTATTTTTCCCGGCCAATTTCCATGCCCTGGCTTAATAGGGGCGGTCCATTCCAATGTGTTAGATCCCCAAGGGTTAGCAGTGGCTTTTCTTCCCTTAAAAATGCTGTAGAAAAAATTAAATACAAATAAGAGTTGAGCACCAAAAGTGATTATGGCGGCAGTACTAATCATCATATTCATATCTGTAAAACCACTAAAAGCATCGAAATTAGTAAAGGAGTAATATCTTCTGGGAAATCCTGCCATGCCAATATAATGCATAGGGAAGAATACCATATAAACACCCACAAAGCTTACCCAGAAATGGATATATCCCAATTTGGCATCCATCATTCTTCCGAACATTTTGGGGAACCAATGGTAAATACCTGCCACCATGCCAAAGAAAGAGGCACTTCCCATCACAATGTGAAAATGGGCCACTATAAAATAAGTATCGTGCAATTGTATGTCTATTGCTGTATTACCTAAATATATGCCGGTGATACCTCCTGAAATAAAAAATGACACCAATCCTATGGAAAATAGCATGGCCGGGGTGAATATGATATTACCCTTCCACAAAGTAGTGAGGTAATTAAACACCTTTACCGCCGACGGCACTGCTATAATCAGGGTCAGGAACATAAAAATAGTTCCTAAAAAAGGGCTCATGCCGGTTATGAACATATGGTGCGCCCATACGACGAAAGACAGTATGGTAATCCCCAAAAGTGAACCAATCATGGCCCGATAACCAAATATTGGTTTACGGGAATTGGTTGCTATGATTTCGGAAGTTATACCCAATGCAGGTAACAATACGATATAGACTTCGGGATGCCCCAAGAACCAGAAAAGGTGTTGAAATAGTATGGCGCTCCCACCCACGTTCGGCAAAGCCTCACCGGCTATGTATATTTCAGACAAGAAAAAACTGGTACCAAAACTTCGATCAAAAATCAACAACAGCGCCGCAGAAAATAATACCGGGAAGGCCAGTACCCCAATTACCGCTGTCAGGAAAAAGGCCCATATTGTCAATGGCACGCGGGTCATCGAAAGCCCTTCAGTTCTCAAATTGATGACAGTTGTGATATAATTAATACTACCCAACAAAGAGGATATTATAAATAATGCCATCGATACCAACCACAGGGTCATTCCTAAGCCAGATCCAGACATGGCCTGGGGTAAAGCACTCAATGGCGGATAAATCACCCAGCCCCCGGAAGCTGGGCCGGTTTCAATAAACAAAGAGGTTAACATCACCACAGAAGATGCAAAAAAGAACCAGTAGGATAACATATTCAGGAAACCTGAAGCCATATCCCTTGCCCCGATTTGTAAAGGGATCAGGAAATTACTAAAGGTTCCACTCAGCCCGGCGGTTAAAACAAAGAAAACCATTATGGTACCGTGCATGGTCACCATAGCTAAATAGAACTCAGTATCGAGTTTTCCGGTTTCTGTTATCCAACCACCTAACACTGGCTGCAACCATTGAAGGTTCAGATCGGGGAATCCCAATTGCAATCTGAACACTATTGATAGACTACCTCCTATCAGGGCCCAAAAGATGCCTGAAATCAAAAACTGCTTAGATATGGTTTTATGATCAGTACTGAATATGTATTTGGTCAGAAAACTTTCATGGTGATGCTCCATCTGCTCATAATCACCATGATGAATTTCACCTTCCCTCGATTTGATATCAATTGCTTCCATGCTTAGAGTACTACTTTTTTATTAGCTACAAATCAATTTATTTCTTACCTCGGCATTTTATCCAGACCGGCTTTTAACAATGCCAATTCCTTCAAATTGTTGGGCACTTTTGCCAAATAGTGCGGATTCTTGGATAGCCAAGGTTCCTGCTCATTATACCATTTATCGTATTCCTCTGGTTCATCAACTACCACTACAAGCCTCATAGAGAAATGACCCCGACCACAAATCTCGGTGCAGGCAATTTCATAATTAAATTCAGGATTGCCCAGTTCATCCCTCATATCCTGAGTGGATTTAGTGGGAACAAACCAAAACCGGGTAGGCATTCCCGGCACCGCATCCATTTTCAGTCTAAAATGGGGAGCGAATACACTATGCAGCACATCCCTGGCCCTTATTTTAAATAACACCGGTTTGCCTTTGGGTAGATGGACTTCCCTGGGAGAAAAATCATCAAAAGATGCCTTGTCCCTGAAATCCATACCAAATAAATTTTCGGCATCAATAAGTCGGAAATCATAGTTTCCCAGGCTTTTGTCCTTTCCCGGATACCGGGTTTTCCAGGCAAATTGATAACCCATAATCTCCACCACTTCAGCTTCTTCCGGGGCCACATCGGTAATATCACTCCAAACCTTCCATCCGTAGAAGATCAAAATTGACAAAACGATGGCCGGAACGATAGTCCATATTAGCTCTAATTTGGAATTATCGGGATAAAAGGTAGCCTTATTGCCTTCTTTGTACTGGTACCGAAATGGAAAATAAAATAATAAAAAGTTGGTGACAATAAATACAAAACCGCAGATGGCTGTGGTTACCCAGAACAAATTGTCGGTTAATACTCCATGTTCTGAGGCTACGGGTAGGGTATAGTAGTCAAAATGAGTATACGAATACCAGAAAAACAGGCCAAAACCTCCTAATAAGAATACTAAAAATAAAAAAGCATTCACCTTGTTACTGGTACCAATCTTTCCCTTATCTGAACCCCGCATCACATTTACCAGGGTATGAACTCTAAACACCACCAATAAAATGACAATTAGAAGTATGGCTCCCAGTATTAATAAAATATTAAACATGTGTCTTTATATTTTTGTATAACCAAATTTCCTCTTTATTGTTAAATATGATGATTCAAACTTTCCTCCATCATGGGATGATTTTTTGCGATCAGGGGTACCTTGGCTAAATTTGAAAGCACCACAAACAAAAATGCCGCAAGATATATCAAGGTAACTCCTATTTCCATGAAACCAAAACCTCCATTTCCTTTAAGTACTCCTGGAGTTACCATGAGATAGAAATCTAACCAGTGTCCTATTAATACTCCCACACATACTATCTTTAAGATAATGGTGTGCCTCTTGGAGTCCCTGGTCATCAATGCTAGAAATGGGAAGAAAAAATTCAACAATAAGTTGACATAAAAGAATGGAGCATAGAAATCACTGTTGATCCTTTCGTAGTAATAAATTGTTTCCTCAGGCAAATTGGCGTAGTAGATCAACAAGAATTGGGACACCCATAAGTAGGTCCAGAAAATGCTAAAGGCAAAAATAAACTTGCCCATATCATGAAGATGATTAGGAGTCAGGAATTCGAGATATCCATTTTCCTTTAGATTGATCACAATCAGGGTGATCATCGCCAAACCGCAAACAAACCAACTGGCGAATACATACCACCCTA
>JAPUIM010000182.1 GCA_027297025.1 Bacteroidota bacterium
TACTCTTGATTGATGAAATACACACCCCTGATTCTTCCCGATATTTTTATTTAGAGGGGTATCAGGAAAGGCAGGCTTTGAAAGAACCGCAAAAGCAGCTGTCCAAAGAATTTGTGAGACAATGGCTTATTAGTCAGGGATTTCAAGGTTTACAAGGTCAGTCTATGCCCAAAATGGATGATGTGGTTGTAAATTCCATCTCAGAAAGGTATATTGAACTTTTTGAAAAAGTGACCGGTCAGAAGTTCCATAAAACCAATAATGGGTCAATAATGGAAAGAATAGAACATCATATTCGATCTTCTATCGATTAAAAGGAATTGACTTAAAAAATATTTTTCCATGAAATATTCGGTTGATAGACAAGAGAAATACAGTTTGTTAAAACTAGAGGAAGAAAAGCTAGAGACCTCAATTGCTCCAGGGTTAAAATCTGATTTCATAACCTTGCATGCCAAGGGAGTTAAGAATCTCATTTTGGATCTATCGGAAGTAAAATATATCGATTCTTCAGGATTGAGTGCGCTACTGGTAGGCAATCGTATTTTTCATGAAGATGGTGGTATGTTCATACTTTCTTCCATTACTGACCATGTAATGAAACTGATCAAAATATCACAATTGGATAATGTGCTCAACCTTTTCAAAACCACTGAAGAATCAATTGACGCTGTTCTTATGAATGAGATAGAGAATGATCTGAGTAGTGAAGAAAATGGCGTATAATTTTTAAGTTTGACTTGAGCTTTGAATTAAAGATATTAGGATCCAATTCTGCCGCTCCCGCCCATAACAGGTATCAAACTGCACAAATTTTAAAAATCGATGGTACTCTTTTTTTAATTGATTGTGGGGAAGGCACCCAATTGCGATTAAAAAAATACGGAGTCAAACTCACCCGAATTGATTGTATCTTTATTAGTCATCTCCACGGCGATCATTATTTGGGTCTGGTGGGTCTCATTAGCACCATGAATCTTTACCACCGCCAACAACAGCTTACCATTTTTGGTCCAATAGGACTTTCTGAAATAATTACCCTACAATTGAGGTATTCCGAAACTGTTCTCAATTTTAAAGTTGATTTTGAAGAATTGAATCCTTTGGAACCACAGATTATTTATGAAAGCAAAAAAATAATTATCAAGAGTTTTCCTCTAAATCATAGGATCAATTGCACAGGATTTTCTTTTCGGGAAAAACCCAAAAAAAGAAGGTTAATAAAAGAAAAAATCAATAGTATTCCTTTAGCTGACCGTGTGGATTTAAAAAACGGTGTTGACATTCTGGATGATGATGGTAAAATAGTTTACAAAAGTGAGGAATTTACATTGCCGGCTAAAAGATCAAGATCCTATGCTTACTGCTCAGATACCAAATATGATGAAACTATAGTAGAATGGATCAAAAATGTTGACTTATTGTATCATGAAGCAACTTTCTTAGATGAACTGATAGAGCGGGCTGAAGCTACATTTCATTCAACTGCCAAGCAAGCAGCCAAAATCGCCAAAAAGGCTCAAGTAAAGAAATTGATTATAGGTCATTTCTCCATCAGGTACAAGGAACTGCATCCATTGTTAGCAGAAGCAAGAGAAGTATTCGAGGACACGGAATTGGCTATAGAGGGTGAGTCCATAAGTATTGAAGAATAGCACTAGATGTAAACCGGTTTGAACTCTACTAAGAAAAACAATCTTTTCATCGTATTGAGTGGAATTTTTCTCACCAACGTTATTCTGGCACAGATTATTGGCGTTAAAATTTTCTCCATGGAACAGACCTTGGGATTGCCACCAGCAAATATTAATCTCCTTGATGGTTTTGTGCTGGATTTCAACCTGACCGCAGGTGTGATCATATGGCCGGTAGTGTTTCTTACTACTGATGTGATCAACGAGTATTTTGGGAAAGAAGGCGTGAAAAAAATAAGCTTTCTTGCCGTCTATTTCATTATTTACGTTTTTATCATCATTGCCATTATTACGGTGTTGCCTCCAGCTTCTTTTTGGCTGGATATCAATAACATTGACGATGCAGGAAATTATTTTAATGTAGATTTTGCCTTTAATAAACTCTTTCGCCAAGGATTGGGAATCATCTTGGGGTCAATTACCGCATTTCTTATAGGTCAATTAACCGATGTTTTTGTATTCCAAAGATTGCGCAAGTATACTGGGAGCAAGATGATCTGGTTGAGGGCCACCGGTTCTACCTTGGTTTCTCAATTAATAGATAGTTTCATGGTATTATGGATCGCATTTTTTGTATTTGGCAACTGGAGCCTTTCCCAGGTAGCCTCTGTAGGTATCATCAACTATATGTATAAATTCGTTGTGGCAATTGCCCTTACCCCAATTATTTATCTGGCACATTACCTGATTGATAATTACCTGGGGAAAGACTTAGCCACTAAACTGGCCGAGGACGCAGCCAGGAAAAGCCGCACTTTCATTTAGATATGCGACTCAGGTTATCACAAATAATAGCCGAAGCCACCGCCACATTCAACGATTCTGCCCTCCCATATTTTGGAATTGAGATGAAACTGTCTATAAAAGGAATCAATTCCTTGCTTACACCATGGC
>JAPUIM010000183.1 GCA_027297025.1 Bacteroidota bacterium
ATCGTGATTGCCTATCAGCCTTAATTTGGTCATCCGTACCTGTAAATGGCCCATTATCTGTCTTTACCAGTTGTAATTCACAAAAAAGATCATTATTTCGTCTCCCGCAAAACTGTGAGATAGTTGAGATTGTTGATTAACATATGAACCTAAGAAGCATTTTCTGGTGCTTGGTAATGACCCTGATGCCGTTGATTGTGTTGGGGCAAATCACAAAACCGGCATCAACCGCTGAGATCGTTCGCATTACCGGAAAGGTGATAAGCGAGGAGGAACGTGCCCTTTTGGGTGGATCTAACATTATAGTAAAAGACTATTTGCTTAGTAGAAGATCCGTGGGAGTATCCAGTGATGAGCAAGGCAACTTCAATCTTTTTGTACAAATGGATTTACCTTTTGTGATCCAGGTTTCACAACTGGGATTTGAGACCAAAGAGATTACCATTGAAGAGGATTTCAATTACCTGATCATAAAACTGAAAAAACGAGTGGTTGAGCTCAAGGAGGTGGTGGTCAGAAGCGAAAAGATAAAACAGGAGATACTTAAATCGGATATTTCTATTGAGCAATTGAGTATCAAGCAGATTCAATACGGTCCTTCGTTTGATTTCTATGATGCCATCGCCAATTTAAAGGATGTGGAGGTAGCTACCCAAAGTATGCAATTTCAGTCAGTGAATGCCCGCGGGTTTAATTCCACCGGCAACACCCGGTTCGTTCAAATGGTGGATGGAATGGATAACCAGGCCCCCGGGTTTGGTTTTCCCATCGGTAATTTTGCCGGGTTGTCAGAATTGGATGTGGAAGGGGTAGATCTGCTTCCCGGTCCCAGTTCCGCCCGGTATGGTCCCAACGCATTCAATGGAATTCTGTTCATGCGTAGCAAAGATCCGTTTCTTTACCAGGGTCCCAGTGCCTATCTGAAATTAGCCGCTAACCGGTTTCCGGAAGGTAGTTCAGGAAATAGTTTTTTTGATTTCGGGGGAGATCCGGTTTATGATTTGGGAGTAAGGTATGCCAAGGCTTTTAATGGCAAAATTGCTTTTAAAGTCAATTTTTCATTGATCTCCGCCGAAGATTGGATGGCAGATAATCTGGATAATATTGGAGAAGGAGAACGTTTCGAGCACCATCCCGACATCCCTGGATATGATGGCGTCAACGTCTATGGAGATGAGGTAAAGGCCAATCTTCCCTTAGGTCCATTAGGGACCAATGTTACGGTTTCCCGGACCGGATACGCTGAGCAGAATTTGTTTGACTATAAGTTTACCAATATTAAAACCAATGCCGCTGTCCACTATAAAATCACTCAGAATATTACCGCTGTGGTGCAGGGTAACTACGGAACCGGAAATACCTTTTATACTGGCGACAACCGCATTTTCTTAGGTGATTTTCAATTATTCCAGGGAAAAGCAGAGATCAGTAGCCCCAATTTTATGGTCCGGGGATATACCACTCAACAACGGTCCGGGAAATCCTTTGACTCCAGGTTCCTGGCATTGCATCTAATGAGGGTAGCCAAAAGTGATGAACAGTGGTTTCGCGATTATCGACTGGCCTACAATGGGAGACTGATAAGCTACGGGGTTCAAGGGGGAAATCATATTGCAGCACGGAAAGTGGCAGATAGTGAACTAAGCTTGTTGGAGCAAAATTTTGCACGCTTTGAACCGGGAACAACCAGATTTGATTCTTTAAGGAACATCATCATTAATACCGTGGGTTTTGAGAATGGAGCTGTATTCGAGGACAATTCACAACTATATCACTTGGAGGGACGCTATGATTTCAGTCATTTGATTTCCTTTGTGGGGTTAGAAGCGGGAGGAAATTACCGGTTGTATGACCCCGAATCCAATGGAAATCTATACCCTGATACCATAGGAAACGATATCACCATGTTCGAATACGGAGGTTTCATTGAGGCCACCAAGACGGTTTATAACAACCGATTGAAACTCACCTCATCACTCAGGGTAGATAAAAATGAAAACTTTGATTTTCGATACACTCCTCGATTTTCAGCTGTATATACCCTGAACCTGGTGCATAATTTTAGAACCTCCGTTCAAACCGGCTTTAGAAATCCCACACTGAGGGAACAATTCATTTTTCAGGATTTGGGAAATGCCCGGGCGGTAGGAGGGCTAGCAGAGATAATAGAGTTTTTGGATTTGGCTGGCAATGCTTATTTTGTTCAAAGTGTTGATGGTTTTAATGAGGCTGTAAAAGATTTGATTAATCCAGAACCTCAATCTGAACAGATCCCCTACCAACAGGACCAGGCTGAATTACAGAGCATGGACATCTTAAGTGAAGGTTTACTAGGCCAGAATGATCTCAGGCCCATTCTACCCGAACAAGTAAGTACTTTTGAACTGGGTTACCGGAGTTTGTTATCCGACAAAAAATTGGTCATTGATGCCACCTACTATTACAATTCCTATCAGAATTTCATCGGTGTAATTCGAGTGGTGAAACCCAAAACCAGCCCAGCTACAGATCCTTTTTTGGCGGCCAGACAAATCAATAATTCTACGGAAAGCGATGTTTTTTTTATCACCAGCAATGCCCGTGAGACGGTTGTTTCCCAGGGGTTTTCCTTTAGTGTTGACTTTACTTCAACCGGAGGGTTCCTTTTGGGAGTGAATGGAGCCTGGGCCAATCTGACAAGTGATCCCCAGGACCCGATTGTGCCGGGATTTAACACTCCTGGTTTTAAGACCAACTATACCTTGGGTCATAATAATATGGCCAAAAATTTGGGATTTAAATTCACTTTGAGAATTCGCAGGGCTTTTCAGTGGGAGAGTAATTTTGGAGATGGAGAGGTGGATAATTATATCAATTTGGATGCGCAATTGAACCTTCGTTTGCCTAAAATACATTCAATGATAAAAGCTGGTCTCTCAAACCTAGGTAATGATTATTATGTCACCACTTTTGGCGGGCCAGGGATCGGGGCCATCCCATATATCCAAATCACCTATGATCCTGTATTTTATTGAATCCAGATGAAATGAACTGGTTGTATAAAATTAAATACCTTTTAGCGGCAAGCATTAGCTGCACGATGTTGTCATGCACCTATGATTTCCCCCAGATGCCGCCAACACCACAAACGCCTGGCACAGACCCCAATCTTTCCAAAATGGTGGTATTGGGTGGATCTTCTGCAGCTGGGTTGATGGATGGCGCTTTATTCGATGAGGGTCAAGGGGCATCGTTTGGTGCTATCTTGGCCAAAATGGTGAATCAAAGCATCGCCGACTCACTCATTTTCATGCAACCTGACATTAATTCCAGCAATGGCTTCAATCTCAGGGAAATGGATGAACAAGTTGTAGGCAAGTATATCATAGAATTCCTAAATCCCGGCAACAATGAAATATTTAAAGTTTCCACCGATGGAGAATTACCTGGTGAATATACCGGAAGCCTTGCCTTGAACAATTTTAGTATTCCCAACTTGCGGACCCCTCAGGTAATTGATCCGGAGTTAGCGGAAAATCCATTTTACCATAGAATTGCCAGTAACCCTGGAACTTCTAGATTATTGGATCAAGTGATTAATGCCAATCCTTCATTAATATTTTTGGCCTTGGGGATGGATGATATTCTTCCCTATATATCCAATGGGTTGATTGGAAGTTTGAACCCCGATCCACAAAACATACAGGCTGTTGATCTCACACCAAGGTCACTTTTTGAATCTGCATACGATTTGATAATCAGTAGTTTGTTAACTGATTCCGGTGCGGAAATCATTTTATTTAACATTCCGGATTTTACTCAATTTCCCTTCTTTAATCATATTGGTCATCTGGCCCGGATCACCGCTAGCCAGGCCGGGGAATTAAATACTTTTTATGGGGATTACAACATAACAATAGGTCAATTTAATACCGATGGAATAATACGATCCAGGATCCAATTTTTTTCCGACGATTCTTTTACTACCTGGATCACAGTGGTTGAGGATCCTGCTTTAGCAGATATTGTCCTAATTGATGGAACTGAATTTTCAAAGATCCGTCAAATGATAGAGGGGGAGTCTTTGTTATGGTCGGTACCGGATTTTCCTCAAGGCCTGGGACCGGGGACCTTGGAACCTGTTTCCAAACAGTTTTGGGTAAGCGAGGAGGATTTGGAGGTTATAAGAAACCTAATAGACGACTTTAATACAGTTGTTGAACAATTAGTGGAAACCGACAATCGAATTTCTTTATTTGACCTTAATGATTTTTATCGGCAGGTAAATGAGAATGGAGCTATTTTTAATGGGGTGACACTAACTCCGGACATGGGCAGAAGCGGAATATTTTCTGCTGACGGCATCAACTTAAACCAAAGAGGGAATGCCCTGTTGGCCAACCAAGTGATCCAACTGCTCAATATAAAATACTCTCTCAATATTCCATTGGCCGATGTGAATGAATTTAAAGGCAATACTTTTAGAAATGGCTTTTAATAATTTGGAATAATTTCCTTTGTCAATTTCCCTTGCTATAGGTGAGTACCTATGAATATTTACTGGCGAACACATGCAGTAAAGAATTTACTAGGAATCTAGTGTAAAATTGTTTGTTTTGTATAGTTAATTTTATTCCACAACTATGACAAAAACTATTCACCAGTTGGCTGCAGATAATATCAGGGTTTTAGCTGCGGCCATGGTTGAGAAAGCTAATTCTGGACATCCCGGAGGCCCCATGGGCGCTGCCGATTATATGCATATTTTATACTCCGAATTCCTTCAGTTTGATCCTGATGACATGACCTGGCCTCACCGAGACCGATTCTTTTTGGATGCCGGTCATTTGTCGGCCATGATGTATGCACAACTATCCCTGTTTGGTAAATATTCTCAGGACGACCTTGAAAATTTCCGCCAGTGGAAATCTTGTACGCCAGGGCATCCTGAATTGGATGTGGAAAGGGGAATCGAAAACACTTCGGGGCCGTTGGGGCAAGGACATACCATGGGCGTAGGTGCTGCTATAGCCGAGCGGTTCCTCACTGCCAGGTTTGGAGATTGGATGGGGCACACCATTTATGCATTTATCTCCGATGGAGGAGTGCAGGAGGAGATCTCACAGGGTGCCGGCCGAATTGCGGGATTTTTAGGCTTGAGCAATCTAATTATGTTTTATGATTCCAATGACGTGCAACTTTCCAGCAATACCGAGGTGGTCACAAATGAAGACACCGCCAAAAAATATGAGGCCTGGGGCTGGAAAGTAAGAACCATTGACGCTCACAATCAAGATCAAATCAGAGAAGCATTGACCGAGGCCAATCAGGAAAAGGATAAACCCTTTCTGATCATTGGCAAAACCATCATGGGAAAAGGTGCAGTAGACGATCAGGGCAATGTATATGAAGGTCATTTTGAAATGCATGGAATGCCATTGGGGAATACCGGCGCCTCTTATAATAAAACCATTGAAAATTTAGGTGGGGATCTCACCAATCACTTTAGGATCTTCCCGGAGGTGGGCGATTTTTACCAAAAGCTGATGAAAGATAAGGTAGATGAGACCAGAAAACGAAAGGACATAGAAAAAACCTGGAGAGAAAAAAATAACCAATTAGCTGAAAAGCTAGACCTTTTTCTATCGGGAAAAATTCCACCTCTGGATTTTAGCCAAGTGGAGCAAAAGGAAAATGTGGCCACCAGGGCAGCTTCATCAGCAGTATTATCCTTTTTGGCTGACCATGTGGAAAACATGATCGTGGCTTCGGCAGACCTATCCAACAGCGACAAAACTGACAGCTTTTTAAAGAAGCATAAAGCCTTCTCCAAACACGACTTTAGCGGACAGTTTTTACAGATAGGAGTGGCCGAATTTACCATGGCCAACTTGGCCAGTGGAATGGCCCTCCACGGGGGTGTAATTCCGGCAGTAGGAACCTTTTTTGCATTTTCTGATTACATGAAACCGGCCATGCGATTGGCGGCCATTATGGGGCTTCCGGTGATATATATTTGGACCCACGATGCCTTTAGAGTGGGGGAAGATGGTCCCACTCATCAACCGGTGGAACAGGAGGCCCAGTTGAGACTTCTGGAAAAAATAAAAAATCACGCCGGTAATAGAAGTTTATTAGCCTTGCGGCCAGCCGATGCCGCAGAAACCACGGTAGCCTGGAAAATGGCACTGGAAACTACCAATATGCCTACCGCTCTTATTCTTTCCCGGCAAAACATCAAGGATATTCCTCCTTTAAATTCGGGGTCGCGCTATCAGGAAGCCTTGGCTTCGGCCCAGGGAGCTTACCTGGTAAAAAGCTGTGAAGATCCTGATATTGTTTTGGTGGGCAACGGTTCAGAAGTTTCTACCCTGATTGGAGGATCAGAATTGCTGGCAAAAAGGGAAGGCCTCAAGGTAAATGTAGTATCGGCTATTTCGGAGGGACTTTTCCGGGAACAACCGCTGGATTACCAGCAACATGTTATTCCTTCATCCAAGCCAATCTTTGGACTTACGGCAGGCTTACCAGTCAACCTGTTGGGCTTAGTGGGAGATAGGGGACAAATTTTCGGATTGGAACATTTTGGATATTCCGCACCAGCAGGCGTTTTGGATGAGAAATTCGGTTTTACTGCTGAAAATGTGTTTGAGAGGGCACTGAAATATCTGAACGAATATAAAAATGACTTAGAGACAAAAAACCTAACCATTTAGGACTTGTTTTCATAAATTACATAATCAATTAAAATCGCTAAAAAAATTTTCAATTATGAAATTCTTTATTGATACCGCAAGTTTATCTGAGATCCAGGAAGCCTATGACCTAGGTGTGCTGGATGGCGTGACAACAAATCCTTCATTAATGGCCAAGGAAGGCATTGGTGGGAAAGAAAACATATTCAACCACTACAAGGCCATTTGTAACATAGTGGATAATAATGTAAGTGCAGAAGTAATTGCCACCGATCTGGAAAACATCCTCCGGGAGGGAAGGGAATTGGCTAAAATCGATGATAAGATCGTGGTGAAAGTTCCCATGATCAAAGAAGGGGTAAAGGCTATAAAACAACTTAGCTCCGAGGACATCAGGATTAATTGCACTTTGATATTCAACGCCGGCCAAGCCATAATAGCAGCCAAAGCTGGAGCATCCTATGTTTCTCCCTTTTTGGGCCGCTTGGATGATATTTCCATGGATGGTTTAGCTCTTATCCAACAAATGGTAAGGATATTTGACAACTACGGCTTTGAAACTGAAATATTAGCCGCCTCCATCAGGAACAATCTGCATTTGATCCATTGCGCAGAAATGGGCGCTGATGTGGCAACCTGTCCTTTGTCGGTTATCATGGGATTGCTGAAACACCCATTAACGGATAGTGGTTTGGAAAAATTCATTGCTGATTACCACAAAGTAAATTCCGAAGCCGTTCCTGTTTAATCGAAAGTGTAAATAAAAGGGGTAATTGCCCCGTGCAAAACCAAATTACAATTCCAGAGAAAGTTTGAATGTCGCAAAGTGATATTCACAAGAAAAATGCCGCATCCAGGGCGGTAGAGTTCATAAGGGACGGAATGACCGTGGGTTTGGGGTCCGGTTCAACTGCCCATCTGGCGGTTCAAATGATAGCTCAGAAGGTCGATGATGGATTAAACATTCAGGCGGTATCTTCTTCTAAGGAAACCACCCAGTTGGCGGAGGAGCGTGGGATAAAAATTTCTGATTACCAAATTATTGACCATCTCGATGTTAATATTGATGGTGCTGATGAGGTAGATAATCACTACAATCTTATTAAAGGAGGTGGGGGCGCCCTGCTTAGGGAAAAAATAAATGCCCGGTTTGCCCACACCAATGTTATTGTGGTGGATCCCACCAAAATGGTGCAACAGCTAGGACACTTTCCTTTACCGGTGGAGGTAAATCCTTTCGGGCATCAACAGCTAAAAAGATTTATAGAACAGCAGTATGGTATAAATGCTTTCATCAGATCAAGGGGTGATGAATATTTTATAACCGATAATGGCAATTATATCATTGATTGTAACTTTACTATCATTGACAATCCGCAGCAACTAGAAAATGAGCTACTGGGTATTCCCGGATTAATTGAAACAGGGCTGTTTATAAATCTCACTCATATATTGGTGATCGGCCAGGAAGCTGATGCTACTGTAATTGATCTGAGATCCAAAGTTAAACCGTCCTAAGATTTGAAACTAAAAGTGAGAATTTGATGAATCCTGTGGACTAGTGCCAGCAAATCTGGACCTCCTGAAAAACGAATTTCCCCATTAAATAGAAATTACTGATACTCCATTCCTAAACCAGAATTATTGATTCAACTGGCATTTAGCCAAACCACTGAATTTTTTTTGTTAATTTAGGTTAAGGGTTCTACTCACCAGCAGCATTAAACTTAATAAAGACTTGGCTTTATGTCTTCCGTTTTGAAAAGCCACAGGGATTTAAGTACAATCTAGGGATGCGGATCTTTAACCAACTCAGAAAATGAGAACAGGTATTTTACTAGTGATCCTTTGGTTACAGGCGAGCTTTTGTCTATCTCAAATCTCCAGTTTAGCGGGTAGTAGGCTGAAATTCGAGGATTTGCCGGAAGGCCTATCACAGAATTCTGTGAATTGCATTGTACAGGACAAGAAGGGGTTTATTTGGCTGGGCACACAAGATGGATTAAACCGTTTTGACGGTTACGGATTTAAGGTTTATAAACATGATCCACTGGTTGAGGGAAGTCTTGGCAGTAGTAGTTTATGGGCTTTGTTTGAGGACTCCCGGGGAAACCTATGGGCAGGAGCAGAGAGAGGTGGATTAAATCTTTATGATCAGGCGAACGATCGATTTACTCAGTTCGATTATGAGATTAAGGAAGATACTTATTTAAGCAACAGTGTGGTTTACGATATCCTGGAGGTGGAAAGCGGTATTTTATGGTTGGCCACTAGTAATGGATTGGTTCTATTTGATGTTTCATCGACCACTTTCTCACCCCCTCCCGGTCCTGTCAATTTGAGACAAACCGTGATTTGGGTACTTTATCAAGATCGCAATAACAACCTTTGGATTGGGACGGATGGTAGTGGTCTTTGGAAGCATGATCTTACCACCAAGGAGTTTATCCACTATAGGGAAGAGCCAAACAACACACGGAGCATCACCCATAATTCTATTAGGTCTGTATTTCAAGACCGCAAAGGCAGGCTTTGGATTGGCACGGAAGGCGGAGGACTTAACCAATTCCATCAGGATGGCAAATACTTTACAGCCATCCGATATGATCCAAAAAACCCAAACAGCCTTACCGATGATGACGTTTGGGCCATCTTGGATGATGACCACAACAACCTGATAATTGGGACTGATGGCGGTGGACTAAACATTTTGACAAACCAGGAAAAGATGATTCATATTTTGCCGGATGACGTAAACCCAAAAAGTATTAATGACAACGTGATCCGAGATCTTTACCGCGATAAACAAGGTAATTTGTGGATTGGAATGTTTAGGGGTGGCGCAAACATGGTATATAATTATAGAGATAAATTCTCCTTATACAATAAGAGCACAGGGATGGGATTAAGTCACAATTCGGTCATCAGCATTGCAGAAAGTAACGATGGGGGATTATGGATAGGCACTGATGGAGGAGGATTGAATTATCTGGACTCATCTCAAAATACTTTCGATCGTAATAAGCCAGCTATCAACAGCCAAAGCAGCCCAGAGGATGATGTGATATTATCCATTCTTGAAGACAGCAACGGGGATCTTTGGTTGGGAACTTATGGCGGAGGACTTAACTACCATAAGAATGCAGGCAAAAAGACCACTAGATTTATACGCAGCCACGATAATTCAAACAGTCTTTCCAACAACTCGGTATGGGTAATCTATGAAGACAGCAATCAAGATATTTGGCTAGGGACCAACGGAGGACTTAATCTATATAACAAAGCTAACGGTGCCTTCATCCGCTTCCAGGATGAGGATTATGATAGTAAGCTGAGAAACGACAACTCCATACGCGCTATTTTTGAAGATAGTCGTCAGAACCTCTGGCTTGGGGTAATGGGGGGCGTTAAGAGAATACAGCTTAAAACAGGAATACTTACCAGCTATGCTTTCGCCGACTATGACAGTGGTATCCTTAGCAACTATCTAGTGACATCTATTTATGAGGATAGCCAGGGAGCGCTTTGGCTAGGTACTTACGGAGGAGGGCTGGTTCGCTTTGATGAAGAAAAAGGACCCATTCGAAACTATAATACCAAGGATGGATTACCCAACAACGTCGTTTACGGCATTTTGGAAGATGATACAAACAATCTATGGTTGAGCACCAATGATGGTGTATCAAAATTCAACACCGAAAACTTTTCTTTTAAGAACTATAACCGGGATGATGGATTGCAAAGCAGTCAGTTTAATTTGGGCGCCTACTATAAGGATAAAAGCGGCAGAATGTGGTTTGGGGGGATAAACGGATTAAATGTTTTTTACCCCGACAGTATTTTAGACAGCGAA
>JAPUIM010000184.1 GCA_027297025.1 Bacteroidota bacterium
ATTAATCGAAGACTATCATGGCATTTGGCTAAAGGAAATGGGCGATGGGGTCCTGGCTTGCTTTAGCAGCGCCCTCAACGCTGTATACTGTGGCAATAGTATTATAAACAAAACCAAAGATGATCCCAACCACCAGGTAAGGGTGGCCATCCATATTGGCGAAGTGGTGTTTGCCAACGGGGATGTGTTTGGCGATGGGGTAAATATTGCCGCCCGGATAGAGACCGTAGCCCAGGCCGGACAGATCTGTGTTTCCGGGTCTGTGGCTGAAAACATAAAAAATATCGAGGGTGTGTCAGTTAAATTTATCGAGGAGAAAGTGTTTAAGAATGTAGACGCACCGGTGAGGCTTCACAGTGTCACAGTGGATAAGGAATTTCCGGTGTCGGAACCAAAATATTCCCTGGCCGGGCTCAAGAAAAATATACAGATGCCTGGTTTCCCTCAGGTGGCGCCTCCCCAGCAAAAGATATACAGCGAAGTTGAGTTGACCATCGCCGCCAGAAAATTATACAAGTTTGCCTGGAGGCAAATGAAAAAGTTTTTTTTGCCCTTGTTTTTGATAGTGGTGATCCTGGCTTTTGCTCAGATCCCAATGAGAATATTTGACGAAGATGAAAGCGGGGCTTTCGCGCAAATCTTCCAACTGGCTTATTGGTTCTTCATCATTGCCCCTATTGACTATGGGGCCACCTTTGTTTTTTTGATCGTAGCGCGGGATTCCGAACCGGATATTAAAGAATTACGGGTAGGATTTTATTATTACTTAAATGTAATCACTGCACGATTATTAGTAACCGCCATTGTACTCCTGGGATTGTTTATGGTGGTGGTGCCTGGAATTATCTTTGCCTGCCGTCTGGCATTGGTACCTTACTTGGTAACAGATAAGGGTTTGGATGCCATTAAAGCAGTGGAAACCAGTTGGAAAATGACCAGAGGCCATGCCATGACTATTTTTTGGATGGGATTTCTGATCTTCCCTATCATGGTAGCCGGATTGATAGTGTTTGGTATAGGAGCAATTGTAGCCTGGATGTGGATAAAATCGGCTTTTGCCTCACTTTATGTAGCTATCAATCAAAAAACCATAAGAGAATCAATTCAGATAGCCGCTGCTGATTAATTCACTCCAGCTTCAAACTTAAAACTTTAGGGTTTTTCAAATTCAATGGTCTTATCCTTGGCAGCATCAATGAACATCAATTTCTTATCACTAAGTATTCCTAAAAATACCGAAGCGTTGTCCAGTTGATTGGTAAATCCCAACTGGTTTTCATAGGGATTAAAAACATAATCTCCACTATAGATCATTTGCTCCCCCCGGTAATATTCCCAGGTCCCGGTATTGGGATCGTCAAAGTTTTGGTCAATAATGATACGGTCCTCCCCTGCCACCCAGGTACCTTCAACTATAGATGTACATGAAGTTATTGAAACCATCAAAAACGCAACTGCTAATTTATTTCTAAGTCCCATGAGCTTAATATTTTTTCAATTATTGACAATACGCTGTTTGGATCTTCCGCCTTATGTATCAATGACCCACCCAATTTCTTAATAAACAGGATACTCTCTTCATCCCAATTCAAAATGATTAGGTTTTTTTTAGCCTTGATAGCTAAAGCAGCTTCCGATAGGGTTCCTGCCCCCATCCCACAAACCACCACCACTTGCGCAGTAAGCACATTGATGTTGTTGCGTGCCGAACCCATACCGGTAAGAATGGGAATGTCGATAAAATCCGACAAGTTTTTGTCATTTGAACTGGGTGATATTCCAATGGTCAATCCGCCCCCTTGACTGGCTCCCCGGCTTACTGCCTCCATAACCCCTTGATTTCTTCCACCGGATAAAGTTACCCAACCTTTGGAGGCAATTAGTTTTCCCATTTGATAGGAGTTTTCAATATCTTCCGGTGTTGCGGCCTCACCGGGACCCATAACTCCTATAATGACCTTACCCATGATCCTAAATAAGCAAAACCTTTGCTGGAAAACAACTAGGGTTATAACTTGTGCCGGGCTTATAATTTAAAATGGAAATAAGAAATATACTTTCTTGGGTTTCCCGGCAATGGGACCAAAATCCTCTCAAGGTCATCATGATATTGGCCTTGTTTACCCGGCTGCTTACTGCTTTTTTCTCTCCTGGCTTTTTATTCCACGACGACCACTTTGATGTTATTACCCCGGCACAAAACTGGGTATATGGCTTGAAACAATGGATGGACCCAGCCGATCCCCCCCGGCATAGCATGTTTTTTGCCGGTATTCACTACCTGATCTTATATGGTTTGGAATCCATGGGGTTAGTTGATGCCGGCCTGAAAATGCTGGTAATTCGGGTATTCCATGCATCGTATTCCCTGCTGACTGTGTATCTGGGTTATAAATTAACAGAAACTATCAGCAATCGTACTAACGCGTCATTAGTTGGTTTGATCCTGACTCTGCTGTGGTTCATGCCCTTCTACAGCGTCCGAAATCTGGTAGAGATGGCTTGTATCCCACCGGTATTGTATGGGTTTTATATGCTTGTTTCCTTGGGGAAAAATGATAGAAAACAATGGGTATGGTGGGTTTTAGCCGGCGGTATGTTTGGCATTGCCTTTTCCCTGAGATATCATACCATCTTATTAGCAGGCGGATTAGGGCTAGTGTTGCTTTACAGAAAGGAATGGATTGGTTCAATTCTATTTTCATCTGGCTTTCTTTTTTTATCCTTTGTGCTCATAGGTTTGATAGATATTCAATTCTATGAATACCCATTCCACAGCATCGTCCGCTATTATGAATTTAATTCAGCGAATGCCTATAATTTCATCACCGGTCCTCCCTACAAATTTATTATTGTGGTGTTCGGCTTTTTGATACCCCCGGTGAGTTTGATGCTGATGGTTGGATTTATCAAGGGTCATAAAATAGAGCCCATGATGTTTATCGCTGTATTAGTGTTTTTCCTGTTCCACAGTTTTTTCCCAAACAAGCAGGAGCGTTTTATGCTGCCTATTTTACCTCTGGTGGTGATACTGGGAACCATAGGCTGGCAGGAATATTACCAGCATTCGGATTTTTGGCAACAAAGAAAAAAAATAATTAGCTATAGTTGGAAATTTTTTTGGACCCTTAATGTATTAGCAGTTCTGTTATTGGCCTTTACTTACCCAAAACGAGGCCGGATCGAGACCATGCGTTACCTGGGAAAACAGCCTGATCTGGGTTCGGTGGTGATGGAAACTTCCAGAACAAAACTCAAAGCCAATCCTGAATTTTACCTGGGCAAAATGGCCGCCCGTTTCAAACCCTTTCAGTCCAACCGCAACTATACCTGGACAGGGTTTAAAGAAGCGGGGCGTCACCTCAGTGGTGATTTTGTTTTAGTTTTTACCCTTACAACTAAGAAAAGTCTTGAACATCTGCAATTGGAAATTAAGGAAACTGGAAAGAGGCCCAATTATATAACATTTTTGGGAAAAGAAAATTTGGAACTGAGAATCGAAAGAATGGTAAGGGATTACGGTAGCCTGGAGTTTAAAAAATATATTCCTGCCTCAGACTATGACAATTTTCTGCATTTTCTCAATCCCAAACACAACCATGATGAGAATGCCTGGATATATAAGGTAAAAAAGTTTAAGTTGGACCTGGACTAAAGAAGTTTTCTAATATCCGGACCACTCAGAGAAATCGTAATCATGGTAGGCGGTACATCGCGAGCATAATTCTATTTTGCCCCTTTCCCCATGATTGAGCCACTTCTTATATTTCTGCATGATGGCCCCTTGCCAGATCTCCTCAACCTTATTTTCCTTCACATCACCAACGATTCCCCGTTCATGAGCATCCCAGCAGCATAAAGTGGCTTGTCCATCCGACATGAAAAACATTTCATGCTGCACCTTAGGGCAGGGTTTGGGCTCAAAGGTGGTCTGCCCGGTCCAGGGCCAATCATAATAGGTGGTCACAATGGATTCATCTACATGTTTTTTCCAGAATTTCACGAAATCCTGGTGTTCATGACGGTTAAAATCCATGTCAATCATACGAACCTCAATATAACAGTCACTGCCTTGTTTATTCCTTTCTTCTACGAACTTCAAAACATTATCTACCATTCGTTGAAGACTTCCCCCTCGTCCACTCTGGTCATAGGTTTCCTGGGTTAAACCATCAATGCTGAACCGTACCAAGTCCACACCAGAAGCTACTATGCCCGGTACATCGGTCTTGGCGGTCATATGAGCATTGGAATTTAATTCTACTGTAGCTGTGGAATCTAACTTGATATAGCTGATAATCTCAGGCATTCGGGGATCTACAAATGGCTCGTTGATCATAAAAGGACGATACAAAATGCCTTTCCCCCTGCTTTCATCAATGATCTTTTTCCACACCCATTCTTCCATAAACTTAGGACCACGAGTCATTTCGTTCTGGGGACAAAAGGTGCAGGCACTGTTACACAGTACGGTGGTTTCAATTTGTATAATGCTGGGAAATAAAATCATAGGATTCTTTTAAAACTTTAAAAATCTGATCAGTGGCTCCCAGATGATCATGGATATATTGTTCGGCTTTATGGCCTGCCAATCTGCGAATATCTGAATTAGTAATTAATAATTCAAATCGACTGATCATCTCCTCCTTGTTGCGAACCTCAAATGCGGCTTCTAGTTGGACCAGGTGAATGGCCTCTAATGAATTGCGATGATTTGGACCAAAGAGTACAGGATTGCTAAAAATGGCAGGTTCCATTACATTATGTACTCCGGTACTAAAACTGCCTCCCACATAAGCCAGGTCTGCAGAACGGTAGAGCCCGGCCAGCATTCCGATGGTGTCCATAAGGATCACCCTTTGGATAGAAGCTTTATTTGCTCCAAGTTGAGTATAACGCATTATTTCCCAACCAGCATTTTTTATTTTTTTCTCAATGTCAGTGAGATGGGATTCTTTTAACTCGTGGGGTACCAATACAACTTTTAAATAGGGATGTTCTTGCAACAATTCAATTAATGCCGGCAGTAAGTACTTTTCATCACTAGGCCAAATGCTACCGGCGATTAAGGTAAGTCCATTGTTATCCTTAAATAAATTTATTGGCCGCTCTATTTTTACTTTTTCCCCCTTGCTAAACACCGAATCAAAGCGGGTATCTCCGGCAACCAACAATTTGTCCGGGTAAGGAAATAAATGCATGAATCGTTGGCTGTCGTCATCAGCAATAGGAAATATGTATTGAAAGTGTTTGTACACCTGTGGTCCAAACCATCTATTGATTCCTTTATAACGCCTGGAGGTTGAAGATAAGGTAGCGGCTATCATAATAGTGGGAATGTTCAATCCAGAGGCAGCCCAAAGGTGGTTGGGCCAGACATCGAACTTGGATATAATCCATAAATGCGGTTTTAAAATATGAAAGAATTTTCTAGCCTGAACAGCGGTATCCAGTGGTAAGTATACTTTCAGGTCAATCAGAGGATGGCCCTTTACATAATCAAAACCTGAAGAGGAAAAAAATGAAACAATAATCAATAACTCAGAATTGTGGGACTTTAGCTTCTCAATAACGGGGACCGCTTGCAACCATTCTCCTACCGAAGTACAATGAAACAAGATCCTGACCTTATCACTGTTTTGGTCGGCATTCCATTTTTTCATCCGTTGGAATTGCCCAGAACGGCCCTTTCTACCCTGTTTGATCTTAGGGTCAAATACACTACCTAAATAAAAACCCAGGTAAAGTACCGGCACAATCAACACATTATAGGCCAAAGACCAAAAGATTTGCATAGGGGATAATCAAGTAGAGGCGGTAACTTCTATCGGGATGAGTTTAGTACAGGCTTGAATTACCTGATCTTCGGTAATGTCTTTCATGCACTTAAAATGTCCTTTGGGACATTTATCCAACCCATTGTGACTACAGGGACGGCAGGAAACCGGGAGTTCTACTACCACGCTTTTTCCAGGTAGTGGAAAATAACCCAATTCCCCAGTAGTAGATCCAAAAATAGCCACCACCGGAACCTTCTGGGCCTGGGCCAGGTGCATCAATCCCGAATCATTGGTGATAACCAGACTGCTATGGCCCAATAAAGCTGCCGACTGTAATAAATCGAATTTACCGGCAAAATTAAAGGCACGTCCGAAAGGCAATTGCCCTATGATCTGCTTGCACAATTCATGGTCCTGAGGACCTCCTGCAAAAGCGATTTGAGCCTGATAACTCTGCCTGAGCTTATCGGCTAACCTGGCAAAACGGTCAGGCAGCCAACGTTTGTTGGCAAAGCTGGCACCGGGGCAAATGGTGATCAAAGGCCGTTGGGTTTCGTACCCCCCTTTAATCAATTTATCTTTAACTATGTCTTGAATATCTTTCGGGACCACTACTTCAGTACCCATTCCATCGTATTTGATTCCCATGGGCTCCACGGCCTGAAAATATTTTTGATATACCGGAATTATTTGCTTAAAAAAGTTCCAACCCCACCACACCAACAGGGTCCGTTTCCATATCATTTTATGGTAACTTGTCACTTTTGCACCTATCCCCTTGCGCAATATGCGACTTCTGAAATTTTTATGGATGTCTATAACCCAATGATAACCCTTGGATCGAACCTCTTTTTTAATCCTTCTCAGATCATTCAGTTTTGATTTATCAAATACGTAAATATGATTCAGATGAGGATTGGTCTTCACCAAGTCAATAAATTCCTGTTTCACTACAAAATCAATTTCAGCTTCAGGATAGTGCTTTCGTACTGCCCGGATAAGGGGAGTAGAGAGAATAATATCCCCAATAGAGCTGAAGCGAATGATGAGGATCTTTTTAATTTGGTCTGCAGGTACTGTCATTGGTAACAAATATGGTCAAAAACTTTACCTTTGTTTTGTTTTGAAACCGTCTGATTTATGAACGGGCAAAACTACAGATTTATTAAGTAAATCGGATGAAAGTTAACCATAAACACTATCGCACCACCTGGATGGAAGGTTCTACCGTTTGCCTGATTGAACAGAATCAATTGCCCTTTAAATTTGAAGTATTCCAGGCTAAAAGCTACAAAGAGACCTGTCATGCGATTAAAACCATGATCGTACGGGGAGCAGGAGCTATCGGGGGAACCGCAGGTTTTGCCATGGCCCAGGCTTTCCTGGAAGCCCCATCTTCTAACGGTGAAGCTTTTCTGCGACAGGCTAAAAAAGATATAGAGGCCACCCGTCCTACTGCTCAAAACTTGTTTTATGCTACACAAAGGGTTTTTGAGGCAGGTAAGTCTTCAGAAAATTCAGTTAAATCTGCTCGGGAAGAAGCCCAAAAGATTGCTGATGAGGATGCAGAAAGTTGTCGACAAATTGGGGAATTCGGAAATGAATTGATCAAAGATGGGGCAAATGTAGAAACCCATTGTAATGCAGGCTGGTTGGCATTTGTGGATTACGGTTCAGCACTGGCCCCAATTTATGCCGCTAATAATTTAGGCAAAAAGGTACTGGTATATGTTGATGAAACCCGACCCCGCAGTCAAGGGGCGCGATTGACTGCCTGGGAATTGCATAATGAAAATGTGCCCCATTATATTCTTCCCGACAATGCCGGAGCCCATCTTATGTCTCAAGGCAAGATAGATATGGTGATTGTGGGTTCCGATCGCATTGCCAGTAACGGCGATGTGGCCAATAAGATAGGCACCTTGGAGAAGGCCATTGTTGCAAAGGAATATGGGATCCCCTTTTACGTGGCGGCCCCCAGTTCAACCATTGATTTGAATTGTTCTTCTGGCAAAGACATTCCCCTTGAAGAAAGAAGCCAGGAAGAAATTTTATACCAAACCGGCCCTAATCAAAAGGGGGAGTTGGAAAAAATTCTAGTGTGTTCCCCCGGCTCGAAAGCGCTTAACCCTGCCTTTGACGTTACACCCGCCAAGTATGTAACCGCCATTATCACCGAACGAGGAATCGTAAAACCCAATAGTGATTCAATTAAAAATTTATTCAAGTAGATTTAATATTCTGATTATTAGACTATTATGTTAGAATTATTAGATCAATG